>DAAL01000089.1 GCA_001701065.1 Bacteroidales bacterium GP4 | reverse complement strand
GCTACACCGCCCGAATGGCACTGTGGTCTTCAAGTTGTTCTTTCTCGGACTTCAACGCCTTTATCTTTTCGTCGCGCTTGGTGAGGATGTTCTCGAATTGGCCCACCTTCTCCTGAATCTGGGTCATTGCCTCCAGCGCGGACGATGCATCGGCAAGGTCCTTGTCGAGTGCTTCGATGCGCTGCTTGTAGCCGGCGATCTCCTCGTCGCGAGCGTTGAGCGATTCCTGTGCCTGGGAGACGCATGAACGTGCTTCCTCAAGCTCCGCCTTGCTCTGTTCAAGCTCTTTCTCGACGGCTTCCAGTTTTTGGCTGAGATGGGCGTTGTTGTTCCGCAGGTCGGTTATCATTTTGTTGGACATCGCCGAGCGGGTCTTTTCTATCTCGTCGCGTTCGGGATTGCTTTCCCTTACGCTTGCCGCTTTGATTTTGTTCATCAGGCTGCGGTTTTCAAGTTCGAGCTGTTCCCGTTCAGCCTGAACGGTGAGCATCTGCTTCTCCATGTCGCGCATCTTCTCGTTGAGGGCGCGTTTCTGGCGGTCGGCTGACAGTTGCTGCTCTTTCCATGTCTTTTCCTTCTCGTCAAGCTCCTTGCAACGCGCGCGCAGCGAGTCCAGTTCGGTGTTGAGCTTGGTGGATAGGGTTTCTATGCGGCTGTCGGCTTCTTTTTTGAGCCTGATTTCGCAAGCTCCCATGTAGTCCTTCCATGAATGGTCGAGTTTGTCGTAAAGGTAACGCCGTTGCGCCTCCTTGTCAAGGCAGTTCTTTATGAAGTCGGGCTGTGAACTGTTGAAAATCTCCAGAAGCCCGTCAAAGAGCGACATGGGTATGTCGTTGCCGCTGCTCGACGGCTGCGCGGTCTCTTGCGGCTGCGGTGCGGTTTCGGGTTCCGGTTGTTCTTCTTGTGTGTCGGTTTCTTTGCGGAGCGGATGCACGAGAGCCGACGGTTCGTCCTCGAACGAATCGTCGTTGCTGCCTGACCCGAATCCGAAAGCATAAGCTATAGATCGTAATAAAGACATAATGTTCTCTTTTAAGGTTGTTACTACAAATCAGGTTTTACCACCACACCTATTCCTTTCCTTCCGTTTATGCCTATCACGAGCGGCTCCTTGAACCGTACGATTCTGACAAAGTCACTTTCGTATTCGGTAGGCTGGGAGTTAAGGAAGTCCACATTGTAGATTCCGTCGTTGGATGCGGGGTTGATTGTGAAATACCCCACGCCAAACGATGTCAGATTCTGGAAGAAATGGGTGCCTTGACTCGGCTCAATCCTGTAGTTGCTCAGCGAGGATTCAACTATAAGACGAGCTGACGATATGTGCGGCCATTTCACCGGAATGCCAAGCGCGGAATCGCTTGAGCCCCATCGTCCCGGACCGATGAGTATGTAACCTTCGTTTTGTTCCGTAAAGTTACGATTTATTTTTTCAATTTCCCTTGCAATTAGAGGATTATTTGAGGATGAAAAGTTCTCGGGGCGCACATAAACCACAGTTTTAACATTTTCGATGTTGCCGTGACCGAGTGCGGTGTTGCTCCGCAGCAGCATTTTCTCGTCGGGAAGGGCGAGGATGGCTTCGTCCACGGTCTCTTTCCGCTCCACGATGGGGCGTATCTGGAGCCAGTAGAGCGTTCCTTTGTGCTCTTCGTCGTAGGTGAGCGTGCCGGCAAATTCTATCTCCACCGGACGGCCCATCTCCTCGGAGCCTTTGGTGAGCATGAAGTCGGTGATTTTGGCAAGGGGGAACACTCCGTGCTGGAGGATGTTGGCGAATGTCACCACACGTCTGCCGTCCCCTTCGTCGCAGTCGCGTATCACCTGGTCACGGAAGTCGTAGGTCGACACGAGGTAGCGTAACGCTCCTGACTGAGCCACGTCCTGAATGCGCAGGCGCGCTATGTTGAAACTGTCGTCCACCTTGAAATCGTCCTCGTTGCCCTTCTTCATGTTGAGGGCATAGAAGCGGGTCTGCGTGTCTTTGAGCGCGAGGTCGAGGGTGGAGGTCTGCAGAACCTTGTCGGCGTGGCGCGGGGAGAACCGCAGGCTCAGTCCGCCGTCCACGATGTATTTGCCGAGTCCCACGGCTACTTCGGCAACTCCGTCCTCGGGCACTTCGTCGTTGATAGGGTAGTAGTTGAGCGAACGTCCCACTCCCGAGAATGACGGGAAGTAGTATTCGCCCACATTTTTTCCCACAACCTCCTGGATTATCACCGCCATCTTTTCCTGGTCGATGACGTTGCTGGTTGCGGTCATGTAAGCCTTGCTGTCGGCGTAGAACACTGAGGCGTACACGCTCTTTATGGCGTTGCTGAGCATGTCGAGCATCTCGTATTTATCCTCCACCTGGGGAATCATGTAGGTGCTGTAGATGCCGGCAAACGGCTGATAATGCGAGTCCTCCAGCAAGCTTGAGCTTCTTATGGCAAGCGGTTTGTCCACTACCTCGAAGAGGGCGAAGAAGTCCTCGATGAGCCGCTGCGGCAACCTCGCCTGCAGGAAGTAGCGCAGAATCACGTCGTCGGGCTGGTCGGAGAGCGCAACGGGGTAGAGGTTGTTGGTCTCCATGAACTCGTCGAAAATGTCGGTGCATATCACCACCGTGCGCGGTATGGTGAGGTTTACCCCGTCGAAATTGTCGCATATGGGGTTTTTCTTGATTATCGAGTCGATGAACGCAAGGCCTCTTCCCTTGCCTCCCAATGAACCCTGTCCTATACGGGCAAAGTTGGAGTAGTGGTCGAAACGGTCCTTGCGGAATATAGCCACGACTCCGCGGTTCTTCATCTTGCGGTACTTCACGATGAGGTCGAAGAACAGCTGCCTTACCGCGGGTGCTTCGTCGATGCTCTTGAAGCGGTGGTATTTCACCACTTCGGCTATGGGGAACAGCGCGCGGGAGTAGAGCCAGCGCGATATGTCGTTGTAGGATGCGTGGTACAGAAGTGATTTTGCCGGAATGTCGAAGATGTGACGCTGCAGGTCCTTCAGGTCATGGATGTGCAGCAGTTCCTCGCCGGTTTCGGGGTCGCGGATGATGAAGTCGCCGAATCCGAAATCCTTCATTATCAGGTTTCCTAAGTCCACCGGAAATTTCTTGGAATTCTTGTCAAGGAACGCTCCTCCGAAGGCTTTCACTTTCGGAGCGTTTTCCGGCTCTGACGATTCTATGATTATGGGCAGATAGGGGTCTTTCTCGCGCAGATAGGAGGCGAGTTTCAGCCCTGCCTGTGAGTCCTTTGCGCCGTTGTGCTTGAACGACACGTCCGATATCACGCCTAAGATGTTTTTGCCGAATTTCTCGTACACTGCCACCGCTTCCTCGTAGTCGCGGGCAAGCATCACTTTTGGACGGCCGCGCATACGCAGCATCTGTTCATGCTCGTTAAGCGCCTCGGTGGAGAAGATGAGCGACTGCTTGAGAAGGAACTTATAGATTATGGGAAGCACCGAGGAGTAGAACCTCACGGAGTCCTCCACGAGAAGAATCATCTGCACGCCCACCTCGTTTATGTCGTTGTCGGCGTTCATCTTGTCCTCGATGAGCTTTATTATGGCAAGAAGAAGGTCCACGTTGCCGAGCCAGCTGAACACATAGTCCACGGCCGAGAAATCCTCCTTGGCAAGACGGCGCGACACCTCTTTGGAGAAGGGGGTGAGCACCACGATAGGGATTTCGGGATAATTCTGCTTGATGTTTTTGGCTCCGGTGAATGTCTCGCTTATGTCCACTCCCGGCATCATGATCACGAGGTCGAAATGCTTCGCCGCCATCACTTCGTCGGCTTCCGACGGGCGCGATATACGGGTCACGCGCGGGGGCGAACTCAGGTTCAACGCCACGTATTCAAAGTAGAGTTGTTCCTCCACTCGTCCGTCCTCTTCCATCATGAATGCATCGTAAGGCGATGCCACAAGCAGCACATTGAATATTCGACGCTGCATCAGGTCCTGAAAGGACGTGTCCTTAAGGTATAATTGGTTTAAACTTTCTTCGTTCATTATGTGCAAAATTACTCACACAAAATTACAAAAAGCTTTTAGAACGAGCAATAAAATTATAAATTAATACACCTATGTTTACCGTGCGTGTGACGGATAGGGCGAAATAATCGGGTGTGCCTTAAAAAATGTTAAAGTTACAATTTTTCCTGGATGTAAACCAAAATTAATTGTACATTTGCAATGTAATTATTTAAACACACAAAATGATGAACAACACAGTTTACTTTAACCACCAGTGGATGGAAGCTCTGGCTTGCCTTAACCCTGAAAGCCGTAACCGAATTATCGGCGCGATTATAACTTACCAAGTCACCGGCGAAATGCCTGAACTCACTGAAGAGATGGCGACGTTTCTGCTGATGAAAATTGAGGTGGACCGCCGCAACCGCCGTCTTGCCGATGCCCGTGAAAAACGCTCTGCCAAGAAAGCGCAAAAAAATCCGTCGGTTGAGCACGTTGAAGCCGCTCCCGTCAGGAGTGAGCCGGCGCCTTCGCCCTCGGTAGAGAAAAATCCTCCTAAGCCGTCGCCGTCATCCGGGCAGAATGCTCCGGAATCGTCCGGCGCAAAACCTCCGCGTCCTGAAATATCGCCTGAAAAGAAAGCCGCTATAGCTTCATTGATAGCCTCCCTGCAGCAGCCGCGATCCCCTTCGGCAGGGAGCGGGAAAACTACCCGGCGTTAGAAACTTTTGAATTGTTTAGTGGAAGAATTGTACCTGTTTTTTGAAAAAATCAAAATGCGGGCATCTCACGATGACCGCACTAAATGTAAACCTTAAAAATCTAATCCTATGAAAA
>DAAL01000058.1:32172-36376 GCA_001701065.1 Bacteroidales bacterium GP4 | reverse complement strand
TAATATTATTATATCCAATGAAAAAGTTTTGCTTTTTAGTGGGTTGCGCAATTATTTTGAATAGTTGCAGCACCGATGATGGGATTACTTTAGATAATGCTAAAGAAGAATCTCCCATTGAAAAAATGCTGGTTGATTTTATGGACGGTGATAACATAAAATCCCGTTCAAAATCTATTCAGATAAACAATATCCAACGTCAGATCTATATGGTGACGGAGGATTCTGTATACTTAGCAGAGCCATCAATCAGTAGAAGTGCGGGTGGAGATGCGGAATACTTTGATATGGCGACAGTGGAGTTCTCCGTAGGGGATAGCCAAGGTTATGCGGTGTTATCTGATGATCCGAGGATAAACCAGATATATTTCTTTACAGAAGAAGGAAGCATAAGCGACACAGCTAATATAAAACCATTGAAGCATCTCATAGATATGGCACCGGTGTTTGCATCCCAAAGAATCAGTCCGGAAGGACCTTTACCCTTAGAGCCTTATCCGGGAGATCCTGATCCTGATCCGGTAACTCCGCCGGATTATACAGTAAACCCCATAACAACCACAAAATGGGGGCAAGGGTATCCGTATAATTATTACGGTAAGGCATGTTCTTGTTCAAGCTGTTCAGATTATTATTACAAAGGACATAATCCCATAGGATGTGTGGCTGTGGCTACAGCGCAGGCTATTGCCAAATGCGGTAAATTCCACGGAACTTTCTATGGCAACAAAAATATTGATTTTGCTGATTTGACCCGCTATTCGACTCCAACAACGAGCCAATATACTCAGATTGCCCATTTCTTTCATGAAGTCGCGTTATGCTGTCAGATAAAGTTTGGATGCTCCGGAAGTGGCTCCACAATTAAAGCTGCATATCAATATCTAAAGGACCTTGGTTATTCTTGTACATATTATGAAGGGAGTATAATTTCTTCGACGGTTGAGACAAACCTCCGTGCAGGGCGACCACATTTAATAGCCGGTGGAGGTCATATGTGGTTGATTGACGGAATAAAGCGTATATCAGGGTATTACTACTATAACTGCAACTGGGGATGGAGTGGGTCAAGCAACGGTTGGTCCTATGGTAATCCCTATACTGCCACGACCTCTTCAGGAAAAGAAGAATATTCAAGTAATCTACGTCAACTTTATATCAATGCAATTCCTTAAAATTAAAAATTATGTCAAGTTTATTTAAATATCTGAATATAATTGCCGTTTCATTGGCTATGGTCTATTTGTCAAGTTGTGACAAGAATGATGACCCTAAATTTACAGATGTGCAACCGGGATTTCGGTTTGAGACTCCCGATACCTTGGTGTCTGCGGCTTCCCATGATTTTGACGTTAAAGTAACTCCAATACAAGGAGTTGCCACACCTCTAAAGGACTG
Organism: Bacteroidales bacterium GP4; assembly: GCA_001701065.1. GTDB lineage: Bacteria > Bacteroidota > Bacteroidia > Bacteroidales > Muribaculaceae > Muribaculum. Next base: position 34,978 of record DAAL01000058.1, on the reverse strand, counting down.
GGAGTTTTTTTCGGTGAGTGTATGGAATGATGCTCTTGCCTCAAACGACAGTGACGGCTGGGAAATTGTTTCAATGGGTCTGACCGGAAAAGAGATTGACCTCGGCTGGATAAAACTCAGCAAGATTCCCGGAGGTGAATTGCCGAAATTGAGCTGTGAGATCAAAGCCAACACCACCTCGCAGAACCGTAAGGTCAGAATAATAATCGGAGAACAAAACGGTTCGATAATCCGTTCCGGTGAAATCATCTTGTCACAGAAATGCGAGTCAGTTGATGAGAAATTCTTTGAGGTTAAGGCAGAATATAAAGGGAAGTTATACACAACAATGGCTTCTTTGGATGAAAATGAGCATTTGGTGTATGAAAACGAAGAGTTTGCAAGCCTGATACGATATCTTTCTAATAAATCCGGAGTTGAGACACTCCTTATAGGTGATGAAATAGTTAGATTTTATGATGATGAGACACCTGAAGAATTGGCGGCTGTCCATCAATTGATGAATCCTGTGCCATTCACTCAAGACATAGAGTTACGCAGTGATATTTTCAAAAGTAGAGCAGGAGATGCTTTTTGGTATCTGACTTCAGGGGCGATAGGCTATTTTTCGATGTTTGACGACACAAATTTTTCTGACTCCTATATCTATAAGAATCTCACAAATTTGAATGAGAGCTACGATGTCAACAACATGAAAGATCACAATCTCAATAATAAGATTTCTTCAGTGGGTGTATATTACGGAGGAAATGATTCATCAATATGCTCTGTATTGACCGTATGGCAGTATGCTAATTATAATTATGGTGATGATGATCGTAAGAAACACAGATTGAGTTTCTTAGCCACAAAGCAAAATCCACGCGCAACATGGCCTAATTTGAAAAAAGTCCCGTGCCTTAATTCCGGTGATTCATGGAATGACATGATAACTTCATTTTCGTTCCATTTTGGCTACACTGATTCGTTATTGAAGGATTATTAAGGTTACATTTTGATAATGGCACTTTTCCACTGAGCATTTGTGCAAGAGTGGCGGGGACGCTGATCGTTGGAGGTTAGTTAGGCGGCTATCAGCGTCCTTCATGCTCCGTAGTCTCGGGTTTTACAGTTTACCCGGGGCTATGTTGTGTTGTCACCGCCCCGAGTGGTGATGGTGGCAATTTTGGATTTTGAATTTTGAATGTTGAATGTAGGCATCGTCGCAAGACGATGATTTTATTGTTAGCACCGTCATTTCTATGCGGTGTGATGTGGATAACGGAAAAGTCTTCGATGATTTTTGGGTGTCGCCTCTCCGAGGCTCCGGGGATGAGGTGATGCCGGACACCCCAAGCTCCCGAATGGTCGCATGGGGTTATGCAAGGACCGACACCTCCGGTGCCGTGGAAATTTTGAATTTTTGGGGGCTATGCCCTTTTGAGGATGTGAAAATTAAATTTGGGGTTATGGAGGAGATATGTTATCTTTGTAGATTGTATAATGTGTAATTTGATACTGTTATGGGATTTGCGCAATTGAGCTACGATGTTTTTGAGTCAGCGACACGACGTTATCACGATACCGACGATGTGGACGCTGATGTGGTCAACCCTTATAATGAGGGGACTATCGAGCACACTCTTTATGCAAAAAACTGGATTGATGCCGTGCAATGGCATCTTGAGGATATAATCCGTGATCCTGCTATCGATCCGGTGGAAGCCCTTGCGCTGAAACGCCGGATTGACCGTTCCAATCAGGACCGTACCGACATGGTGGAGGAGTTGGATTCATATTTCCGTGACCTTTATAAGGATGTGGATGTGCTTCCCGATGCGACTATCAACACCGAGAGTCCCGCATGGGCACTTGACAGGCTGTCCATCCTCGCGCTGAAGATTTACCACATGCAGGCTGAGGTGGAGCGTCCCGATGCTTCGCCGGAACACAAAGCCCGGTGTGAGGCAAAGCTCGGTGTGCTTCTTGAGCAGCGTAAGGATCTCATAGATGCTATCCGGCAGTTGCTCGACGATATAAAGGACGGGAAAAAGTACATGAAGGTGTACCGCCAGATGAAGATGTACAACGACCCGGCAACTAACCCGGTGCTTTATGCCCAAAAGTAGAGAAGTGCCCCGGAATCTTCTGGTGGCGAGGTTCTCGGCTCTGGGGGATGTGGCTATGACCATCCCGGTGCTGTACTCGGTGTGTGAGAACAATCCTCTCACACGTTTCATCTTTGTGACCCGTGAATCCCAGGCAAGCATGTTTGTGAATCCTCCTGCCAATCTTGTGGTTAAAGGCATCGACCTGAAAGGAGAATATCATAGGTTGAGCGACCTGTGGAGGCTTGTTAAGGAACTGAAAAGCCGGTACGATATCGATGGATTCGCTGACCTTCACGGAGTTATCCGCACTCACTGGATGGCGATGGCATGCAAGATGCAGGGAATACCGAGCTACACCATCCGCAAAGGACGCAGCAACAAACATGCGCTCACGCGTAGACACAACAAAATATTGCTTCCCGTGACTTCTTCGCGGATGCGCTATCGTGAAGTGTTTCTGCGTTTCGGATTTGATGTTACACAGCGTTTCGAGAGCTTGTACGGCGGCGGCAAGGCTGACCCGGAGGTGTTTGCTGACATTACTCAGCCTAAGACTCCCGATGAAGTGTGGATAGGCATTGCGCCTTTCGCCAAACATAAAGGGAAGATATATCCTTTGGAGCAAATGGAGAAGGTGGTGGAGACCCTTTCCCACCGCCGAGGCACAAAGATATTTCTGTTCGGAGGAGGCGAAGAAGAGAACAAAGTGCTGTCAC
>DAAL01000058.1:31778-32106 GCA_001701065.1 Bacteroidales bacterium GP4 | reverse complement strand
ACGAGCCATCTTGACCTGATGGTGTCAATGGACTCCGCCAACATGCATCTTGCATCGCTTGTGGGTACACGCGTGGTGAGTGTGTGGGGCGCGACTCATCCTTATTGCGGATTCAAGGGTTTCAGGCAGAAGGATTCCGACATGGTGCAGCTGCCCATGACCTGCCGTCCATGTTCGGTGTTCGGCAACAAGAAGTGTATCACCGGCGACTATAATTGCCTTGCTGCGATTCCGCCGAGTATGATACTCAATAAGATATATGATATAATTAAGGAACATAAGCAATGAATTCCGACGAAGAATTTGATATAAGAGACAGCCGCAACCC
>DAAL01000058.1:20090-31628 GCA_001701065.1 Bacteroidales bacterium GP4 | reverse complement strand
GGACTTGGTAAAACCACTTTGTCCCAGATTATAGCCAACGAACTCGGAGTGGGGATAAAGATAACTTCGGGTCCCGTGCTTGACAAGGCAGGCGACCTCGCCGGCATACTCACGTCGCTCGACGAGAACGATGTGCTGTTCATCGACGAGATACACCGTCTTCGCAAGGAAGTGGAGGAATACCTGTATTCCGCGATGGAGGATTTCCGCATTGACATCATGATTGACAAGGGTCCCGGCGCGCGTTCGGTGCAATTGTCGCTTTCGCCGTTCACCCTCATCGGTGCGACTACCCGAAGCGGACTGCTCACTGCGCCTTTGCGTGCTCGATTCGGCATAAACTGTCATCTGGAGTACTACGACCACGAGGTGCTTAAGAAGATTATTCTGAGGTCAGCCGGACTGCTTGGGATAAAATGCACTCCGGAAGCTGCATCGGAGATAGCTATGCGAAGCCGAGGCACCCCACGTATAGCCAATTCGCTCCTGCGCCGTGTGCGTGACTTCGCTATGGTGAAAGGAAACGGTTACATAGAGCCTGAAATAGCACGCTACTCCTTGGAGGCGCTTAACATTGACCGCTACGGGCTTGATGAGGTGGACAACAAGATTCTCACTACGATTATCACCAAGTTCAACGGTGGTCCGGTGGGGCTTTCCACCATAGCCACCGCTTTGGGAGAGGATGCCGGCACTATCGAGGAAGTGTATGAGCCGTTCTTGATAAAGGAGGGCTTCCTGAAGCGTACGCCGCGCGGACGCGAAGTGACCGGACTGGCGTTTACCCATCTCGGTTACACATCCCATTTTGACGATATGAACACTTTGTTTTAACGTTTATCATGGCAGGTATAAAAAGTTTAGCTAAAGACACTGCTATTTACGGGTTGAGCAGTATTGTGGGGCGTTTCCTTAATTGGTGCCTTGTCCCGCTTTACACCAATGTGTTCCCCACCGGGGAATACGGTGTGGTCACCTATGTCTACACCATCGTGGCGGTGGTGCTTATTGTGCTCACTTACGGCATGGAGACCGGTTTCTTCCGATTTGCCAACCATGAGCGTTACAACAATCCGGAAGAGGTGTATTCAACCACCCTTACTTCGCTGGGAGTTACATCGACGCTGTTTTTCGTGTTGTTGCTTCTGTTTTTGCGCCCGGTAAGCGATGCTTTGCACTGCCGCGGTCATGAGACCTACATATGGATGATGGGGCTTGCCGTCGCGCTCGATGCCTATACCGCCATTCCGTTTGCTTATCTGCGCTATCAGAAGCGTCCCATAAGGTTTGCCGCCATAAAACTTGTGAACATCGGGCTTAACATAGGTTTAAATCTCTTCTTCATCCTGCTTTGTCCGTGGCTGTGGAAGCACTATCCTTCCACGGTGTCATGGTTCTATAAGCCTGATTTCGGTATAGGCTACATATTCCTTGCTAATCTCATCGCTTCGGCGGTGGTGTTGCTGATGTTGCTCCCTGATATAGTGAAAGTCAAGTTCCGGTTTAACGGAACTCTTCTTAAAGAGATGCTTTCCTATTCATTGCCTTTGCTGGTACTTGGAGTAGCGGGTATCATGAATCAGACTGTCGACAAGCTGCTTCTTCCGGTGCTTGACAAATCACCGGAGGTGATGAGCGAACTCGGTATATACGGAGCCAACTATAAGATAGGTGTGGTGATGGTGATGTTCATCCAGGCGTTTCGTTTCGCCTATGAGCCGTTTATATTTTCACAGAACAAGGAAAAAGGAGTGGACAAACTGCAGTCCTACAGTGATGCTATGAAGTACTTCGTGGTGTTTGCTTTGTTTATCTTCCTTGCTGTGATGTTCTATATTGACATTATCCGTTACTTCATCTCGCCGAGATATTTCTCAGGGTTGAAGGTAGTGCCTGTAATAATGCTTGCCGAATTGTTTTTCGGAGTGTTCTTTAATCTCTCTTTATGGTATAAGCTGTCTGACCGCACCATATGGGGCGCATGGTTTTCGATATTCGGGCTGGTGATTGTCGTTACGCTCAACATTATCCTTGTGCCGCATATCGGCTACATGGGTTGTGCTTGGGCTTCGTTTGCTTCCTATGGCTCTATGATGCTTGCCAGTTATTTTATCGGTCAGGCTAAATACCCCATCAATTATCATGTGGACAGGTTGCTCTATTATGTGCTGGTGGCGGGAGTGCTCTATGCCGTGGCTTACTTCGTGGTTATCCCGGTGCAGGGCGTAAACCTCTTTTTCCGCACGCTCCTGCTCATCCTCTACCTGTGGATTGTGTGCAGACGCGAAGGCATCCGTCCGCTTGCCATGCTGCGTCGGCGGTCAGCGGTTAGACCTCAAGTTTAGACTCATTTATTGAAAATGATATGAAAAAAATAGACAGTGCTTTTCTGAAACAGAAACTTTTCGGTTATTTCCAGCTTACTGACTTCCTGCTGCCGCAGCAGGAAGCTGAGGATGCTATACGTGAAGGCGTGTCGTTCCGAGGTATAAACATTCTTATCCTCATCGTTGCCATATTCATCGCTTCGCTTGGATTGAACACCAATTCCACGGCGGTTATTATCGGTGCCATGCTCATCTCTCCCTTGATGGGTCCTATAATCGGTATAGGGCTTGCTGTGGGTATCCATGATTTTGAACTGATGAAGCGTTCCTTCCGAAATCTTTTCATGGCGACATTGTTCAGTATCATCACCTCTACCATATATTTCCTTATATCGCCGGTGAACGAGGGGCACAGTGAGCTTCTTGCCCGTACTTCGCCCACCATTTACGACATATTCATAGGTTTCTTCGGAGGTGCCGCCGGTATTCTCGCCATAGGCAGCAAGATAAAGGGCAATGTGATTCCCGGTGTGGCTATTGCCACTGCTCTTATGCCGCCGTTGTGTACCGTGGGTTATGGACTTGCCACAATGCAACCCTCTTACTTTCTCGGCGCGCTCTATCTTTTCTTTATCAATTCCGTGTTCATAGCCTGTGCCACTACTTTAGGTGTTAGGTTGATGAACTATAAGATTGTTGATTTCAGTAATCCTGCACGCGCCAATAAGGTGAGAAATATGATCTATACTATAGCGGTGCTCACCATGATTCCGGCGGTGTATCTTACCTTAAATATGTTCAGGGAGAATAATTTCTTGTCCAATTGCTCTAAGTTTGTGGATGAGCAATGTGATTTTAACGGTACGCAGGTGCTGAACTATAAGACCCACTACAGCAAAAAAGGGGGTGTCCTCACCATCAACTTAGTGGGACGGCCGTTGCCGCAGGACTCCCTGGTGCTTGCTCTCACCGATCTCCTTCCGCAGTATAATCTTGCCGGCACAAAACTTAATATTGTGCAGGGCGCAACTCCCATAACCACTGCTGACATTACCAAGTCCACTTCGACTTTGTTGCGTGACATGTACCAGGCTACACAGTCCACGATATCTTCGCAGCAAGAAATAATCGACTCTTTGCGTAACCGCAACGCTGTAATTGCGCACAATGATAGCATCGGCGCGTCATTGGCACCCGAGTTGAAGGTGGTTTTCCCGCAGGTGAAGGACATTGCTGTGACCCGCGCCATAGTGTGCGACATAAACAGTATGGAACTTGACACCATGAACATTGCCCTTGTAAACTACTCGTCGGGCATGAGTGCTTCGCAAAGTACCAAGTTCAAGGAGTATCTTGAGGCGCGGTTAAGGCTTAAGGATGTCACTATCATCCCCAGCCGGTCGTTAATAGTCGATAAAAATAAAAAATAGCTATGAAGGTTCTTTTCGATCATCAGGTATTTTCTTGGCAGAAAGTAGGGGGAATATCACGTTATTTTGTGGAGCTTATCAAGCACATGAACACCTCGGTGGAGAGCATGATGCCTTCCATGTGGAGCGAAAATGTGTTTTTGTCGGAGCTTGGCAACATTAAGCCCGCAGTTCGTAACACTAATTTGAGTACATTCCGGGTGCGCCGCATCGTTTACGAATGGCTTAACCGCCGCACATCCTCCCAAGTGCTGATGACCAAGGACTATTCGTTGTTGCATCCCACTTACTATGACCCTTACTTCCTTAAGCTGAGGAAAAGCCCTTATGTGATAACGGTGCATGATTTCACCCATGAAAAATATCCTCATTTCTTCAAGGACGCTTCGAAGGTGATAGCCAATAAACGCCTTACGGTGACTAACGCCGACAGAGTGATAGCTATCAGTGAAAACACCAAGAAGGACATCATTGACTTCTATGGTATTCCGGAGGAGAAGATTGAGGTGATTTATCACGGTGCCACCTTGCCGTCCACAATTATCGAAAAGGTCAAGGGGCTTCCGTCACGATACATTCTTTTCGTAGGTGACAGAAATAAGTATAAGAATTTTTCCAATATGTTGGAAGCTTTCGCTTTGTTGGAGAAAAATGACCCTCAACTTCACCTTGTATGCACCGGTAAGCCGTTTAACAATGATGAACTTATTGAACTCCGACAGAAAGGGCTGAGACGCAAAGTGCATCAGTACTTCGTGACTAATCCTCAGTTGTCCTATCTTTACACCAATGCATGCTGTTTTGTGTTCCCTTCGCTATACGAAGGGTTCGGACTCCCGATTCTTGAGGCTTGGGCTTCCAATTGCCCCATAGCGTTGAGCAATGCAAGCTGTTTCCCTGAAATAGCACGTGAAGGGGCGGCTTATTTTAATCCGGAGGATCCTGCTGACATGGCGCATGTGATAGGCGACGTTATCTATAATGAGTCAGTGCGCAAGGAACTTTTGGGTCACGCTCGTTATCTGCTTCCTCAGTTCACCTGGCAGCAGTCGGCGTTCCGCACAGTGGGTGTTTACTATAAAGTGTTATACGGTGACAATATAGAAGAACAATCGAAACCAATATGGTAACAATACTATTCCATTCCACAATTTTCGGACCCATCCACAGCCGCAGGCTTGGATCGTCGCTTGGCGTGAACCTGTCGCCCGACGACGGGAAGATATGTTCATTTGACTGCGTTTACTGCGAAGCCGGTTATAACTCGCAGGGTCCCGGAACATCGGGATTCCCCTCACGTGAGAAAGTGGCTAAGGAGCTTGAAGAGAAACTTGCAGGAATGAAAGCGGACGGTACTCCGCTCGACGTGATAACTTTCTCAGGCAACGGAGAGCCTACGCTTCATCCGCAGTTTGAGGATATAATAAAGGACACCAAAGCTCTCCGTGACAAGTATTATCCGGAGGCAAAGGTGAGTGTGTTGTGTAATTCCACTCGTCTTGACCGTGAAGATGTGTGCCGCGGACTGTTGGAAGCTGACAATTGCATTCTGAAACTTGACTCGGCGATAACACCCACCATGCGGTTGATTGACCAGCCGGGAAGTCCGGCGTTCACCTGCGAAAGGCTTATTCCGCAGTTGGAGAAGTTCGGAAAAAACTGTATAATCCAGACGATGATGCTCCGTGGAGAACATGACGGCAAGTCCATCGACAACACCACTGATGAGGAGGTTAATGCTCTTATCGACGCTTATAAGCGCATATCACCTAAGGAAGTGATGCTTTATTCGATTGACCGCGCCACTCCTGAAAGTAACCTTACAAAGGTGGAGAAGGATGAGCTTGAAAGAATCGCTGACAGGATGCGTGCTGAAGGCATAACAGTGCAAGTGAGCTGATGAACGGAATTATTTTACCTCCGCCGCTGAAAGCCGGTGACAAGATAGCGATAATATCCCCGGCGACCATCATAAATCCTGATTATGTTGCGGGTGCTGTGGCTACGCTCCGCCAGGAAGGATGGGATGCATGCTCCATGGGGCATGCATTAGGTGAATGGGGCAGTTATAGCGGAACACCCGATGACCGTATAGCGGATATAACCGAGGCGTTCATCAATCCTGAATATAAAGCTGTCATGTGTTCGCGCGGCGGCTACGGCATGGTTCAGCTTCTGGACCGGTTGCAGGAAGAACTGTTCACGTCGACACCCAAGTGGCTGATAGGGTTCAGCGACATCTCCGCTTTTCATGCGCTTATGTCACGTTACGGCATAGCGAGTATCCACGCGTCCATGTGCAAGCATCTCGCATTGCATGGGACCGATGACAAGTGTAGCCGTGCATTGTTCGGCATTCTGCGTGGGGCAAAACCTGTGTACGAAGTAAACGCACATCCGTGGAATAGGGAAGGGGAGGCTTCCGGAACTCTTGTCGGCGGCAATATGGCTGTGTTGGGTGGTCTTGTTGGAACTCCTTACGACATATATTCACGTGACAACGCCATCCTTTTCTTCGAGGACATAGCCGAACCTATATATAAGGTAGAGCGGATGTTGTATCAGTTGAAACTTAACGGGACTCTTGACCGTGCCAAAGGGATTATTGTAGGTCGTTTCACCGAGTATAAAGGTGACCGTAACCACAAGACCATGGAAGAAGTGTTCAGGCAGTTCACTTCGCAGTTGTCATGTCCCGTTGCATACGACTTTCCGGTAGGGCACATCGATGAAAACCTTCCGCTCATAGAAAGCGCACCGGTAACCCTTTCAGTCAACAGCAGCGCGGTCAAGCTTGAGTTCGTTTAATGCTGAGGTAGTGCTTGCGGATGTCGGGCGACAGGCGTTCGATGGCGTATCGTAGCATGGTGCGTGGCATTGAGCTTGCATGGCTGTCAAGAAATTCGAGCAGCTTACCCTCATCTTTTTTCCCTGCTTCCCTAAGCATCCATCCCGATGCCTTGTGTATGAGGTCATGAGTGTGGGACAGCAACGTCTCGGCTAAACGTAATGTGTCAGAAAGTTCCCCCTTGCGTATCAGCCCGAGGGTTGCCACGATGCCTGTGCGCTGATGCCACAGATTTTCGTGTGCTGCAAGATTATCAAGAACTGTCCTTTTGTCGGGATGCCGTGACATGTAATCACCGAGAATGTAAGGAGCCGACAAGTCCACGAGGTCCCAATTGTTGGCATGGTAAAGGGAATTGAGGTATACCGATATCACTTCCTCAGGATTTTTGCTTCGGCGGTATATTTCTATCATTGCCAGGAATCCGGCAAGGCGTATTTCATGCCATGGCGATTCCACAAGTGCCGCGGCATCGCTTAAGTTAACGTCATGGCGGTATTTTTTCACGATGGAACGTGTCATGGGGACACGTATGCCTAAAAAACGGTCACCTTCGCCGTATTGTCCCGGCGCGGTTTTGAAAAATCGGGACAAATGGACTGCCTCGCGGTCATTCTTCAATGATTCCATCTCCCGCACTATCATGTCGTATATTCCCATTATTTCTTGAGGTATTTTGTGAAGGTATAGTGTTTTCTTGTTTTGAGGTAATCGGGATTGAGTTGGTTGGCATATGCCTCACGCTCGAAGGATATGTTGAAATACCCGGCACGGTAACCCCTGTACTGGAGTATGCGCACAAATCCTTCGAGCAGGTAGAGGATATAAAAGAATACATAACCGAGTTCTTTCATTTGGGCTGTGTGGATGCGTTCGTGGTTCAGCAAGAATTCAGGACAAGGACCTTTGGCAAACAATACTCCGAAAAGATTGATTGCGTAGAATCCTTTACCAAACGGAATTATTCGGTTATATACGATTTTCATGTGTCTTTAATGAGCTTCAAGCCAGTTTTTACCTGTTCCTGATGATACTTCCAGCGGCACAAGACCGTGATAGGCATTTACCATCTTGTCGGTTACAATCTCCTGAACAGTGGATAGCTCCTCGGGAATGACATTGAACACAAGTTCGTCATGCACCTGAAGAATCATCTTGGACTTAAGCTGCCGTGACTTAAACTCACGCGCTATATCCACCATAGCCACCTTTATTATGTCGGCAGCCGATCCCTGGATAGGCGCGTTTACGGCATTTCGTTCAGCGTAACCGCGTACAACGCTGTTGCGCGAGTTTATTTCGGGCAGCATTCTTTTGCGTCCCATTATCGTAGTCACATATCCGGTGGCATGGGCGCGGCGGATGGAGTCCTCTATATAATCCTTGATGCCGGGATAGCTGCGGAAATATCCGTCGATTAGCTCTTTTGCCTCGGAACGGGGAATACTCAGGCGTTGCGACAATCCGAATGCCGATATTCCGTAGATAATGCCGAAGTTGGCAGTCTTGGCGCGTAATCGTTGTTCAAATGTCACGTCCTCCGGCTTCTCATGGAAAATTTTTGCAGCCGTGGCGCGGTGTATGTCGGAATCCTCAAGGAAAGCCATTATCATGTCACGGTCATGGCTTATGTCGGCTATAAGGCGGAGTTCTATCTGCGAGTAGTCGGCGCTTAGTATGAGATCTCCTTTATCGGGGATAAACGCACGTCTTACCTCTCTGCCGTCCTCGCTGCGGATTGGAATATTCTGCAGGTTAGGGGCAGTGGACGACAATCGTCCGGTAGAGGTGACAATCTGGTTGAATGTCGTGTGGATTTTTCCGGTAAGAGGGTTTATCAGAGCCGGAAGAGCGTCCACATAGGTAGTCAACAGCTTGCGCAGGGCGCGAATCTCAAGTATCAGGTTCACTATGGGATGAGCGTCACGGTACTTTTCAAGTACCTCTTCCGTCGTGGAGTAAGCGCCACGCTTGGTGCGCTTTGCCTTGGAGTCGAGTTTCAGGCGTTCAAATAGCACTTCTCCCACCTGATTAGGCGCTCCTATATTAAAGTATCCTCCGGCAAACTTATAGGCTTGCTGCTCCATTTCGTTCAGACGAGCCGAGAAACGGCGCGAAAGTTCTGACAGTGCATTCACGTCTATTCTCACACCGGTCCATTCCATGTCGGCAAGCACCTTGATGAGCGGAAATTCCACATCGTCAAGCAACTTCTGTAGTTTCTGTTCCTCGATAATCTTGCTGAGGGTGAAATATAGCCTTAGTGATAAGTCAGCCACTTCGCCCACCCTCTTGGGTTCCTCGCCGCTGGCTATGGGATCGCCCTTTTTAGGCAGGCGGTCGTCGGAATAGTCGAGGGTATGATATTTGAGATAAGCGGCTGCCACACGCTGGATGGCGTGGTTCATTTCCGGTTCAAGAAGGTAATGCGCTACTGAAGTGTCGTAATATTTGGAGTTAAATTCCACTCCTTCCCGTCGGAACAGGAGTATCTCTCTTTTTATGTCGTGGCTCACTATGGTGCCGTCATAGTTTTCAAGCAATGGGCGGAACAGTTCTATAGTGGCTTTACGTTCGTCGGGAAATGCTGGAAGAGGAATGTAGAATGCTTTTCCTTCTTCTGGTGAGATGCTTATCCCAAACCACTTTGAATTCATATCCTCCGCGCCTACCGCATAGGATGCCATGCCCACTTCTTTAATTCCAAGGCACCGGTTTACAAGATCCTGGATGTCGTTTTTCTCGCTTATAACCAGATATTCCGACTTAAAGTCGGCAATAGTTACAATTGCCGGAGTGTCGCTTTCCGAGTTGTCGATAACATCGAACAACGAACCCATGCCTGTGCCGTCGTCGGGTGCAGGGGGATTGACTACGGCAAGTTCCGTAAGATTCATGCGGTTAATGAACGTGCGGAATTCCAGTTCGGTGAACAGGTCAAGAAGTTTATTGTAGTTTTTCTCGCCCATTTTGAGGTTGTCGATGTCAATGTCCACCGGCACATCGGTGCGTATGGTGGCAAGGAACTTCGAGAATTTTATCTGCTCGGCGAAGTCTTTCAGCTTGGTTTTGAGCGCACCCTTGATTGAATCGGAGTTTGCAAGAAGATTTTCCACCGTACCCCATTCTTTAATGAGCTTCACGGCTGTCTTTTCGCCCACTCCGGGACATCCCGGAATGTTATCTACCGAGTCACCTTCCAGCGCAAGAAGGTCTATGACCTGCAGGGGCGATTCGAGACCGTACTTCTCGCACACCTCCTTGGGTCCGCGTATCTCTGTCTCCCCTCCTCTCACTGAAGGCTTGTACATTAATATACGGTCAGTCACGAGTTGTCCGTAATCCTTGTCGGGGGTCATCATGTAGGTTAAGAACCCTTCGTTTTCGGCTTTCTTGGACAGAGTGCCTATTACGTCATCGGCTTCGAATCCTTCTATTTCGATGGTCGATATGCCGTAAGCGGCGATTATCTTTTTTATGTACGGCAGCGCAAGCGTTATGTCCTCGGGCTGCTGTTCGCGCTGCGCCTTGTATTCGGGATAAGCCTCATGGCGGAAAGTTGCACCATGCGGGTCAAAGCACACAGCAATGTGGGAAGGAGCTTCTTTCTTCAGAACTTCTTCCAGAGTGTTGACAAATCCGAAGATTGCCGAAGTGTTAAAACCTTTCGACGTTACTCTCGGAGCGCGTATTAATGCGTAGTACGCACGGTATATCAGTGCGTATGCATCGAGTAAAAATAGTTTTTTGTCCTCCATAAGGCAAGTATTCAATAAAAATCGAGCATAAATTTAGTATAAAGTTATAACTTTTACTAATTTTGCACAACAATTTGATGGAATGGCATTATTAGACGACATTCAACATAGTATCGCGCCCGAACTTCAACGCTTAAATGAGTGTATGAGCGACACGTTGTCTACTTCTAACAGTATGATGAACGATATTGTCGCCAACTATCTCAAGACAAAGGGTAAACAGATACGCCCTATAATGGTTTTGTTAAGCGCGAAGCTTTTTCAACCCATAAATGACAATACGGTGGCTGCCGCGGCGGCTATCGAAATGCTTCATAATGCCTCGCTCATCCACGACGATGTGGTGGACGACACGATGACGCGGCGCAACCGTCCTACGGTCAATGCCATATGGGACAACCATGTGGCTGTGCTTGTGGGTGACTTTTTTGTGTCATCGTCACTTTTTGTGGCGCAGACCACAGGCGACATACGCATCATCCGCACCATGGCTGAGCTTGGAAGGATGCTTTCGTTGGGCGAGATTGACCAGATTAATAATGCCCGGTTCCATGACATAGACGAGCAGTCCTACATCAATATTATCGGTCAGAAGACGGCATCGCTTTTTGAAGCTTGCGTCATGCTTGGCGGATACTCTGTAAAGGCATCGGATGAGTCGATAGAGGTGCTTCGCAGGTTTGCGCATCTTCTCGGACTTTGTTTCCAGATAAAAGATGACATATTCGATTACTTCGAGGATGCCAACATAGGGAAGCCCACCGGCAATGATCTCCGTGAAGGCAAGGTGACTCTGCCGCTTATTTACGCTCTTTCACGTACTGACTTTCCTGAACGGGAAGCCATGTCGCTTCTTGTGAAGAAGGATGAACTGGAGGAGGAGGAAATCAGCCGATTGATAGAGTTTGCCAAAAGCTCCGGGGGCATAGATTACGCTTACGGGATGATGAAGCGTTATCATGACGAGGCAGTGACACTTCTTGATTGTTTCGGCAATGAAGATGTAAAACGCTCTCTTATAGATATATTTGACTATATTATCACCCGTAAATACTAAAATTTGCAATATTTTTTGCCTTAGGTGTTGCATATGTCGAAAAAAGGACGTAATTTTGCAACGCAATTTCCGAAGAGTCGGATATTATTCGCTTCAATAGCTCAGTCGGTTAGAGCAT
>DAAL01000058.1:0-20069 GCA_001701065.1 Bacteroidales bacterium GP4 | reverse complement strand
TCGTTGGTTCGAGTCCATCTTGAAGCGCACATATTTCTTAAGTTTTTATTGCTTCAATAGCTCAGTCGGTTAGAGCATCTGACTGTTAATCAGAGGGTCGTTGGTTCGAGTCCATCTTGAAGCGCATGGCAAGCGGATTGCATCAGGCAGTTCGCTTGCTTTGTTATATTGGGCTTCTCCGGCGACTCGGGCTTCTCAGTGAGGTAAATATATAATCTTTACATAGATGGGGGAGTGCGATGGCAACGGAAGTGCTGATTTTTGCTAAACCTTATGCTGATAGGTGCTTAGGGTTGTTGAGAGGGAGCGGAGGAAAGCGGTGGCTGATGCGGGGGTGTCCCAGATGGAGTGGGGGATTAGGATAACTTTGTAGGGGGAGCAGAGGTGGATGGCGAGGTATTGCGGATGATTTTTTACTGATGTAATCTCTGCAAATGGTATGAAATCGTCTGCGAATGCCTGCGGTGTGGCTTCTGTGGGATTTTGAGCACCGACTTCATCGGTTTCAGGGGATGGTTCGGGAGGATAGCTGATTGTGATTCCTTGCGGCGTAGCGGTAATTGTGTGTAATCTTATGGAGTAGCGCGCTTCGGGTGACAAGGCGTAGTAGAAATATACTATAATCATGACAGGTGGAGCCACAAGGAACACCCATATAAGTGCCACTAACAGAAAACGCAGGTCGTGCAGCGCGGCAGCCACGACTATAGCAGCTACAGGGGGAATGGCTATCCACCACCAGTTGCGTTTAATCCACTCGGTCATCAGCAGTCGCACAAGAGTGTGGGGATGTACTTTATGGGGAGGCGTGGTCATGGGCTATTGTGGGAAACGGATGATGAAACGTGTAAGGCTGTCTTCGCCGGTTGACAGCGAGAAATGGCAATTGTGCTTGTCGAGCACTTCACGGATGAATATCAGTCCGAGTCCCTGCCCGTTAGGCTTCGAGGAGAAGAACGGGCTGAAAAGTTTGTCTTTCACATCCTCGGGAATTCCCTTACCGTTGTCGGTTATGGTGACCGATGGCGGGGAAGCGGTCACACTGATGGTGACATCTCCGTCCTCGCCTATGCTTTCCACCGCATTTTTGAGTATGTTGATAATCACCTGGTCGAACAGCACACGGTCAATCATCACCAGCACCGGCTCTTCCGGAGTGTCAATGGTTAATCCTATATTATGGGGGAAGCACATGCTTTCAAGGATGATGCGCGCATCAATTATAATTTCGGACAGATTCTTTTTCTCTAACCGGGGTTCGGGAATCTTCACAACCGCGGCAATGGAAGTGATGAACTTGGCGAGTGACATGCAACGTTGCTCGCACATTTTTATGACTTCGTTCATCATGGCACGTTCATCGTCGGAAGTGTTCTCTTCGCCCACAAACATAGCCACTGACGCAAGCATGGAGTTGATTGCCGTGATGGAGTTGTTCACCTCGTGGGCAAGCATACGGATTACCTTTTCGTAAGCCCGTTTTTCCGCGCTGATGATTTCACGTGTCATCGTCTCGATGAGTATGAATGGGTGGGAATAGCCTTCGTCAACATAGGAAAGCTTGCTGCACCGGTAGATCATGGAGTCGATGCGCAGGGTGTCCACGTCGCCTGTCTTCATTCCGGCAAGATGATTGCTCAGTTTTCCGGTCAGGCTGTCAAGGCTGATGCGTTCGTCGGACTCGTAATCCGGCAGAGCGAGGAACTTGCGCGCCGAGGGATTGATGGAGAGTATGCGGTTATTGTCGTCGAGGGTTAGGATGCCCATGGGCGACGCTTTTACTATCTGGTTGAGGAAATGGTTTTGCTCACGCTGGTGAAGACGCTCGGTTTTAAGCTGGCTCATCATGCGGTTAAACATCTCCACTATGCGGTCAGCCTGCGGTTCGCCCACTTTGGAAAGACGGCTGCTGAAATCCTGTTCGCGCAGCAGTTCAAGACCTGACGATATGGAGTTGAACGATTTCAGCACTTTGTGGTGAAACACTCCGAGCAGAATTATGCAGAGTATTATTACACCTTCGGTCACATAGAGCGCAACTTTGTCAATGTCCTTAGACATGTAGAGCAGAAAGACACATGTGGCGGTAAGAAGCACCCCTATGACTGAAAATATAAAGTTACTCTTCATCGCGGAATTCCATATTTTTCCATGCGCCTGTACAGAGCCTGGCGTGTTATACCCAAGTGGGCTGCGGTTTTCGACATATTACCGTCAAACTTTTTCAGCGTATCCACTATTGCCTGGCGTTCGTTGTCGGTCAACACGCTTTTGACCGTGCCGGGCGCGGAAGTTGAAGCTGACAGATGGTTTTTGATGTCGTCAATGTCGATTGTGGAACTTTCCGACATGATGATGATGCGTTCCACAAGATTTTTTAGTTCACGGATATTTCCGGGATAAGGGAGCGAGGTGAGTAACGACATGGCATCGGTGGTGAACCGTGGTTTCGGTTCGCTGCCCGATTTGGTAAATTCTTTGGCGAAATGCTTTACAAGCAACGGGATGTCGTCCTTACGGTCCCTGAGCGGCGGAAGCGTGATTGTGATGAGGTTTATTCGGTAGAAGAGGTCCTCGCGGAAAGTGCGGTCAGCTACCATTCTGGCAAGATTGGCGTTGGTCGCCGACACCACTCTTATGTCCACTTTGCGCGGACGGCTTTCGCCAAGCACCTCAAAAGTGTGCTCCTGAAGCACACGCAGCAGCTTGACCTGGCTGTTAGGGTCGAGGTCGCCTATCTCGTCGAGGAATATCGTGCCTTTGTCAGCCACTGAGAATCGTCCTTCACGGTCAGTGAACGCTCCGGTGAACGCTCCCTTCTTGTGCCCGAACATCTCGCTTTCAAACAGCGATGAGGATATTCCCCCGAGGTTTACCTTTACGAAAGGCTGCTTCTTGCGGGGACTGTTCAGGTGGATAGCCTCGGCGATCAGTTCCTTTCCCGTGCCGTTTTCGCCCATGATGAGCACCGGAGCGGAACTTGCCGCCACGCGGCGCACCTGTTCCAGCACTTTCAGCAGTTCCGGGTTGTTGCCTATGATTTTTCCTCGGTCGAAAGCGTCCTTTGACACCATGTTTGGTCCGGAAAGCTTTATGGTTGTCTCGATGCGCTGCAGCAGAAGATTGTTGTCCCACGGCTTTGTGATGAAATCAGCGGCACCGTTCTTGATTCCTTCGACGGCAAGCGGAATGCTCCCCCATGCGGTCATGAGTATTACCGGGGTGTCAGGCAGAAACAGCTTTATCTGCTTGAGGAGCGTCAATCCTTCGTCGCCGGAGGTGGCAAGGGAAAAATTCATGTCGAGTAAAATAAGTTCCGGCTCCGATTTCCTCACCACTTTCATGGCTTCCTCGGGGCCTGCAGCCGGTTTGACCTCGTAGCCGGCTTTTTTCAGAAGCAGCGACAAGGACATGCGTATGGTTATATCGTCATCGACAATGAGTATCATAGTGACAAAGGTATAAATTTTAAACAGTTTCTAAAAGAAAAAAGGAGAGAGGAGGTGAAATAATCTATTGTTTTACTATTTTTTCTATGTCGGCATCGATGCCGGTTCCGTTGGCGAAGTCCCACAAGGTCACGCTGCGTAACTGGTAGTAATAGTACCAGTAATAGAACAACTGCTGTATATAGTCCTGACGTGACTGGTCCTTCTTGGTCTGGGAGTCGTTCAGGTCAAGAGTGGATATTTTGCCTATGAGGAATGTCTCGACATTGGTGTCGTAGCGTCGCTGCGCTATGTTGTCGGCTATCTTGGCTATGTCAAGCTGCTGGAACTGGTTGTTGAAGCGTTCCACAAGGATGAAGATGTCCTGGCTGAAATTCTGGGTTTCCTGGCGCAGGCGGCTCTCCACCACTTCACGGTTGCTTTCAGCCACTTTCACCTGTCCGCGGCGTTTACCCCAGTCAAGGATGGGGATTTTGAATCCTATTTCCACCACCTGATTGTCCTTCAGCGGGTCATAGGCACCGTGGAAGCGGTCGCCGGTTCCGGTGAATCCCACTCTTGCGAATAACGATATTTCCCTCATGTCGCCCTTAGCCTGCGCCACTGCGTAGTCGGCTTCAAGCTGTCGGCGGCGTATGTTCTTCGAGAAAGAGTTGTTGGCGAGAGCTTTTTCAAGCACGTCGTCATACTGTATTATCGCTGAAGGGATATCGAGCGGAATCACGGGGTCAAGGTTCACATTCTCCTCTATCCCGAGGAATGACCGCAGCTGGAACATGTTGCTTTTCATCTCGCTTTCCGTGTTGGTGAGGGTTGAGCGCGCGTTAAGCAGATTGAGTTCAAGCTGCAGCAGGTCATTTTCGCTGATTTGTCCCATCTCGCGTTTCACCTTGGCTATTTCATGCAGTTTCTCGGCATTGTCGAGGTTCTGCTTGGCGATGTTCACGTTTTCACGTGACATGAGCAGATTGAAAAAGCGGTTGATGGTGTTCATCGCCACCTGTTCAGTCGCGCTCATGAACGCCGCCTTCGCTTCCTGGTAACGCACCGGCTCTATCTTTCGGTTCCACTTGATGCGGTTTACACCGAATATGGGCTGATTTAGCGTCAATGCCACCGGCACTGACATGAAACGGTTGTCCTTGGCACCGTCGAGCTGCTTGAGGAAGTCAAGCGAGGTCTCCAGCGACAGGGTACCTCCGGTGAGCCATATGTTCTGGTTCACGGCAAGGCTTCCGTTCATCTGAATGAAGTTGTTGCGGACAAAGGTATAGGAACCGTCCTCCAGCTGATAAGCCGAGTAACTTTTATTATAGGACGGTATAGTAGCGTTGAAATTGACCTCCGGAAGCAGGTTGGCACGGAATGTGCGGTACTGCCAGTAGGCGCTTTTCAGTTCGTTCAGAGCCACTGCCGCGTCCACGCTTTGGGAGCGCGCCATGATTATCGCCTCCTCCAGAGTGATGGGGCGTTCGGCGGTCTCTTCCTGAGCCGATGCTGTAAACGCGCTTGCGGCTATGGCAAGGGTAATGAATAATTTTTTCATAATTAATAACTGTTTTATTCGTCATGTAAAGCTACCGCAGGCTGAATCTTTGAAGCCCGATAAGCCGACGGCAGAATCGCCAAGGTTATCACTACGGCAAGAAACAGCGCAGTCATGAGGAATGTGATTATAAATCGTCCCAAAGAGTTGTCGATGAGAGTGTCGACAGTGATTTCAGCTATCCACACATTCACCGCCACGATGAGCGCCGGCACTAACGCTATGGCAAGCATCATCAGCCCTTCGAGCACAAAATGCCACAACACCGCCGAGCGTGAGCTTCCAAGCGCCATCCTCAACGCTATCTCGGAGCGACGGCGCGCGGTGCGGATAAAGAACGCGCCCAGCACTATGAGAAACGCCGTGAACATGAAGAAGCTGATGAAGGCGTATATGGCGTTGGTGTAGCTTGTGGCACCGTTGGCAAGATTGTAGCTTACCTCGCACTCATGCAGCGATTCCGCCCCCAGAAGATAGAACACTCCGCGTTCGAGCGGTTGGCGCATCTCAGCTAAGAAGTCGGAGGCGAATGTGTGCGCCTTGTCGGGCGAAGTTCTCACCACTATGTTGGAGTAGGCGAGGTATTTCTCCTCGTTGGGCATGTACACCATGGGCTGGTAACGCGAGTAGTGCGAAGTTTTCTGTTTAGGCACCACCGCCATCACCTTATAGTTGGTCACTTCTCCCGCCATGTGGTAATAGGGGTTGAAGAAAGTTTCGCCCACCACGTCCTTGCGACCCATGAACAGCGAGTCGGCGAAGTCCTCGGTTATTATTATAGGTGTGGGGTACTCGGCGGTGTTCCACTTGCTGAGGTCGATTGTTCCCCGTATAGGCTCTATTCCGAACACGTCGAAAAATTCCGGGCTTACTATGCGCTTATAGGAAGGCACGGTCCGGGATGAGTCGGAGTGCAGGCAGTAGCCTTCAAAGTTGCGGTTGTCAGTAAAAGGCACATCGCCGAAATAGTAAGTGCATGCCTCCACCTCGGGATAGTCCTTTATCAGGTTCAGGATAACACGGTTGTCAGCTTCCATGCTGTTTACCGCGCTGTCGTTGGTCCAGTTGTAGCGGAGTTCGATGTTGAACACGGTGTCAGGGTTGAATCCCAAGGGCTGACGGTAAGCCACTTCGTAGTTGTAGAGCACGTCGATGCAGTACCACATAGCCACGGTTATCACAGCAAGGGTCACGCACAGCCATGCATTGGCTTTGCGCATGTACCATATCTGCTTGAGAATTTTCTTGATCATGCTTCACCTCCTTTCAGTGTTGCGGCTATGTTGCGCCTTGTCGCAAGCCATGCCGGGATTAAAGTGGCGACAATGGAGAACACTATGCAGCCTACGAACGCCACAAGCACTGTCCCGTTGTTGAATATCAATTCCGGACCTATGCTGATGTCGCCTGTCACGTCGCCGAACATCCACTCCTTGCACAGCATGATGTTGATTGCCGCGCTGCCGTAGCCAAGCAGCGTACCTATTACCGCGCTCACGAGCGTTTCACGGAAGAATCCGAAGACGATTGAGGAGTCAGGCGCGCCGTAAGCCTTCTTAATGGCTATTTCGGATGCACGTGACTGAATCTGGGCGTTTATAAGTCCTGCTATGCCGAGCGCGGGCACAATCAGCAGCACTACCATGAGGAGGGCGTAAATCATCGACGCATTTATCATCGTGTCCTTGAAGAAGCTGTTCTCCACCTGATTGTAGGCTTTCTCGAAGTGGTACACATAGTCGCGCCCCTGATTGTTGAACGCTTGTTCTCGCCGCCATATTTCCGTCAGCACATCGTCCTTTGTCGTGCCTTCGTCAAGTAGAAGCACCGGGAGCCGCCTGCCTTGCAGTGATCCGTTGTCATTCTCGGTGACGAAAGGCATCAGCACTTCGGCAAATGCCGAGGTAAACGTGGAGCTTACGTCCTTGAACACTCCCGACACTGTCACGGGGCGGAAGTTGACGAGAATCTCCTGTCCTATGATTTCGTCAAACCGCGAGTGCTTGAACAGTTTTTTAGCGGCGCTTTCCGATATCACGGCTTCTCTTGCCCGTTCTTTTGTCTCGCCTGTGGTGAGGCGTTTCCCGGCTATGAAAGTATAGTCGAAAAAGTCAAACCAGCCGGGAGCGACATCCCTGGTGAAGAGCCGGCTTTTTTCCTGTTCGCCCGGCAACGACACTGTGTTCTGTCCGGGATAACCGGAGAAAGTGATATTCTCCACTCCGGGAAGGTCAGTCAGAAGTCCTTCGTAGGGTACTCTGCCAAGACCGTGGGAGTAGTCCGTGCCGTTGACATGATGTATCACTCCGGGAGCCAGATACAGTGTCTTGCTCCGGTGGGATTCAGGGGCTATGTCAGCCACACGGATCTGAAAAACCATAGTCACCACTATGACAAAAGCCATAGTGACTGCTGTCCCCGTGATGACTATGGCGGACAGAACCGGATTATCAATAATAATACGAAATGTTTGCTTTAAGAATTTCATAATTTCACTTTATTCGGCATGTAACGCTACCGCGGGCTGGATGCGCATTGCCCGGCTTGCCGGGATGGACACCCCGAGGATAATCATCACCGCTATGAGCGCATATGATATTCCGGCGCAGATGAACAACCGTCCCCACTGCAGGTATTCGCCTTGGTAGTAAGCGTTGAATTCCATGCGGGCAAGCGCGATGTCGACACCTACGGCAAGCACAGTCACCATGGAGAGGATGAGCAGTCCTTCGCCGAGAAGGCGGCGGAACACATCGACGCGTGATGCTCCGGCGGTCATGCGTATGGCTATCTCATGCACACGCTGCTGGGTGCGGAACCAGAATGTTCCGAGCAGCCCGAGGAAGATGTTGAGCAGAAGGAATCCCATACCTACGGAGTAGTTGCGTATAGTGTTGGTGTTGCCAAGCTGGAAGTTTCTCCGGATATCGGAGAAGCTCTTCACCGATCCTATATACCAGTTCCCCACTTGGAGGTCACGTGAAGCCATCATCATTATCTGCTCTTCTATATCAGAGTCAAGCTCCGGCTTAACTCTTATCACAAGGTCATTAAGGTAAGGTTTCCACCAAGGGTCCCAAAAGAACATAGTGCGGTCCATCCACGGCATGTAGTCGCCGTACTTAACGCGGTTGAGGGCGGCTCCGATGGTGAGCGGAGTCCCTGTGTTGCCGTCACGGTAGGCTGTCTGACCTACATACTCGGTCACTTTGTGCCCGTGGTCGTCGAGAAGATTGTTGGAAAGAAGGATATTGCCTTTCTTGATCATTTCGGCAAGCTGTTCGGGAGTTTCGCCGTTGGCACCCTCGTAGCGGAACACTCTCATGAAGTCAGGAGTCACCACGCGGCGTATTATGTATCCTTCGTTAAGATTGAAAGTGTCAATCTGCAGTTCCGAGCCGGAGTTTGAGCCGTTGTAAGGATGGGCATTCTGACCCAGTCCCGCCGCTTCCACAAAGGGGATGCGCTGCACTCTTTCAAGCAGCTTCATCAGGTCCTCGCTGTCGTCGGCATCATGGGAGAATGCCGGACTGCTTTCCGACAGGTGATTGAAGTTGAGCTTATAAGTGTGCTCGATGTTGAACCCTCTCGGTTCATTGTACACCGACAGTGACACATAGAAGTTATCCACGATGTACCACATCACGACCGTTCCTCTTCGCGCAGCCGTTCACNNCGCTCACGATGAACAATTCCACTGCGAGCCACAGATTGCTCTTCCACTCGCTACGTATCTGTTTTAATAATTTTCTACTCATAATAAAGGGGGGATTAGCGTCGGTTGGAGAGTGAATTGACTATGTTGCTGCGGGAAGCGCGGAAAGCCGGTATTCCCGAACTGATGAGATTGAGGACGAAGCAGAACAGCAGTGCCCAGAGGAAGGTCGAAGGCTGCACGAGCATCCCTATCTCAAGGGAGGCAGGATTGACCGTAGAGGTGAACGGCTGCGCGAAGAGGAACGAACTGCTCAGATAAGCAAACACGATGCTCAGCACCCATCCTACGATTCCTGCGGCGAGAGTTATGAGAAGGTTCTCGGTGATGAGCCCTCCGAGGATTTCGGAACGCTTTGCTCCGAAAGCGCGGCGCACCCCTATCTCGGCTACACGCTGGCGCAGGCGGCTTTCAGTCATGCTGCTCAGGTTGACGGCAGGCACAATGAGGAGGATGGCGTATATGATCCACCGTGTGCGTCGTGCGCCTTCCACGTCAGGCTCGATATTAGCCGCCTGACCGCAAGCATCTTTTTCCTGATCGTAGGGGCGGTTACGGGTGATGACTTCTTGCCCGCTCTCTTTTAGGGTGGTGTTGTAGGCGTTGATGGATTTATTGTATTCGGCACGCACCGCGTCAAAGTCATCCCGTGATTTGGCAAGGATGGTGGCTGCAAGATAACCGCCGATGTTGCCGTTCCACACGCTGGCAAATTCCACTGTGCTCGACAGGTTAGGCCACGCCTGGGCATATGCCGTGGTGGCAAGCGATGATACATCCTTCACCACTCCGGCTACGGTGTAGGGCACGTGGTCAAAGTCGATGGAGCGTCCTGTTAC
Source organism: Bacteroidales bacterium GP4 (assembly GCA_001701065.1). Lineage (GTDB taxonomy): Bacteria > Bacteroidota > Bacteroidia > Bacteroidales > Muribaculaceae > Muribaculum. The sequence continues at coordinate 10,520 of DAAL01000058.1, read as the reverse complement.
TTCGGTGGTTCCGAAGAGCTTCTTAGCCACGCTTTCAGTGATTACAATCACGGGGATGTTGGCGTTGAATGTTGCTTCGTCGAAAGGCTTGCCGTCGATGAAAGTGAAGTCAAAGACTTTCCAGAACTGGTCGTTCACTCCTATGTAGTCCACAGCTAAAGGTACCTCGTTGGGCAGCGACAGGTTGCCCGTGGTGGAGAATGCCGTGTACACCGCCACAGCTTCGGGAGTGGTCATGCTCATGAACACCTGCTTGATGTGGTCCCAGCTCATGGGGCCGTTGGACTGATATTTTTCGTTGTCAATCTGAGCGACTGACGCATAGCGGTTATGGAGCATCCGGTCACGGTTGCTCTCCGGGGCGAACGGGGCTACTTTCACCTGCTGCATCATCACCACCACCATAATCAGGAAGATGGCAAGCGCAGTGCCTATTACCGAGATTATGCTCAGTACAGGCTGTTGCTTGAATGCGCCCCATGTGGTCTTTAATATATTCATTACAAGATTTTTAATGGGTGGAATTATTGAATCTGTCGACCGTCGAAGAATCGCATGATGCGGTCAGTGAGCTTAGCCTGCTCCTCGTTGTGGGTCACCATCACTATGGTTCTTCCGTCATTCTTGTTGAGGTCATGGAGGAGTTCCATCACTTCGGCACCCATCTTTGAGTCGAGGTTACCGGTAGGTTCGTCGGCAAGTATTATTTCGGGGTTTCCCACGATGGCGCGCGCTATAGCCACACGCTGGCATTGACCTCCCGACAGCTGCGAGGGCATGTGGCGCATGCGGTGGCTCAGTCCCACACGTTCCAGCACATCCTTCACGCGCGCCTTGCGGTCGGCTGCGCTCATGTGGCGGTAGATGAGGGGAAGTTCCACATTGTCAGTCACGTTGAGGGAGTTGATGAGGTGGAAGCTCTGGAACACGAATCCGAGTTTTTTGTTACGGAAGGCTGCAAGCTCCTTGTCCTTCATTTTTCCTATCACAGTGCCGTCGATGTCGACAATTCCGCTTGTGGGGTTGTCGAGAAGCCCTATGATGTTGAGGAGTGTTGACTTTCCGCAACCTGAGGGGCCCATGATGGACACAAATTCTCCTTTTTCCACTTCGATGTTCACATTTTCGAGTGCTTGGGTTTCGATTTCGTCAGTACGATAGATTTTGTTTACTTCAGTAAGTTTAATGATAGACATAGTTTTATTGTTTTTTATTGTTGATTAATTGATTTTTTTATCTCGGGCTACTCGGGTAGACTGATTATTCGTCGCGCAGGGCATCGACGGGATTTACCCGGCTGATGTTGCGCGCCGGAATGTAGATGCCTATGCTCACCACGATAAGCAGTACTGTATACACTATAAGCGACACTATCATGAAGTGCTCGCCGAAACGGTCGGTCCAGTCAGAAAATAACTCGTGGGCATCAGGTTGTCCTATTAGCACCAATCCCTCCTTAAGGGCATACTGCAAGTAGATGAAGCATCCCATAATCCATGCTATGGTGGTGAGGATTACCCCTTCAAGAAGCAATTCGCGCACGAGGAATCCTCTTGTGGCACCGAACGAGCGCATGATTCCGCCTTCCTCGCTGCGGCGGCGTGTCTGGAGGTAGAATGACCCTATCACTCCGAGGCACAGGCTTATGCCGAAGAAGATGGCAAGTGCTACGTTGATACGCAGCTTGTTGGTGATGCCTGAACGGTACAGGTAGGCTGTGTGCCTTGTCCCGAAGTCAGTAAGGCTTGATACATAGAAGTTGCCAGCATGAAGCTGCTTCCGGTGCTCGGCGAATATGCGGTTAAATTCTGTGACTGACACATCGGGACGGGTGCGTACTACAATCACTCCTCCCCAGCCGAACCTTTGGAGTAATTGATCCATGGTCATGGGCTGGTACATAACTGTTTTTTCCGCTTGCGCTGATTTGGGGATTACGTGGGGAAGCACACCTACTATTGTAGTGTAAGTGCTGTCACTGGAGTTTTTTAGGAATCTCTTACCTTTAACGTTTTCTCCGGGAAAAATGAATTCGGCGAATTTTTCGTCAAGAATAATGTCGTTATCCCTCATTGGCATACCGGAGTATTTCTCGGCTTTCTCTCCCGGAATGCCAAGGGTCGTGAAAAAGTCAGTACCTGGAACAAATTCAATTACATTATCGGCACAGTAGGATGTTGAATCAACCATGAAACAGTTACTTTGGTTACCGGTGCTTTCAAATAATTGGTACTGCAATGCGAAGGTCGAGCTTTTTACGCCCTGAAGGTTGTTAATCATCGAGCGGAGACGCTGCATGTTCTCGACACGCTGACTGTGCTCCTCCTGAAGTGGGTCATGGCGCATGTCCTTGGTAAGGTAGGTGCTGATTCCCATCACATACATATTCTCTTGGTCATAACCGGTGTCACGGCTGACTGCATATTGGGTGACTGTGACAGTGTCAATTAATTTCCAACTGATAATCACGACAACTATAAGCTCGATAAAGAGCCATATATTCTTTTTGCGGTTAGCCCACAGATTTTTTAATACGAGTTTCCACATAGCGGTTATCTTTTTTGGTTGATGGATGATACAATGGGACGGCGGAGCGATAGCCATGCCGGAATAAATCCGGACACGAGATTAAGGACAAGGCACAATAACATAACACTAAGGAATACCACCGGAGAGAAAAGCATCTCGGCTGAGAAGCTGTAGCCTCCGAAATCGCCCGGAAGATTAGGCCAGTCCTCAAAAAGGGAAAGAATCCACTTTTGGGTGATTAGGATGCACACATAGGACAAAATTAATCCTATCAGGCTTCCGATGAGGGTGAGATAGAGGTTTTCAAGCAGCACTTGGGATAAAAGCTTGCTTTTAGTGGCACCGAAAGCCTTGCGGATACCCATTTCGGAAAGACGCGAGTCCATCCGGCTCGAAATCATTCCGCTAAGGTTCAGCGCAGGCACTAAAAGCAAAGCCAGGAAAACCAATCCATATCGTTTTATCAGGCTCCACCAGTCGCCGTCACGGCCCCAGCTTTTCTCGGCAAGCTGAAACTGGGCATTAGTGTATATGGGTTCAACCTCAAACTCGGTTATGGTGGAATCGGATGTTACAATGCGTCGCGCAATTTCGTTTATCTCCTCTTGCAGCAATTCGGCTTGACGGGAATCCTTAACCTTGAAATGTGCCACAAGTGAACCTAATAGATAAGATGACGTGTCATAGGCTGTCGAGGACTTGTAGGTGTCCAAAGCTGTGTAGGGGATATAAATCTGTGAAAACGCCCTTGCCATAGAGGTGGGAGCCTCTTTCACCACGCCTATAACGCGATAAGGCACATAGTTAATGGATATCTCTTGTCCTATTGCAGCATCTTCGCTCCGGAAAAGGGTGATGGCGAGGCGGTCGCTGATTACGGCTACCTGAGAACCGGCATCGAAATCATCCTGGGTTATGGGATGCCCCTCGGTGAAGGACAGTTCATAGATTTTAAAGAAGTTGGCATCGACCGGCAGACAGGGGTTACGCCACACTTTGTCCGTGCCGGCTACGGTTATAAACGGAAGCTCGTCATTGTCAGTGGCTTCTGTCACCGATATAATCTCGGCATTCTTCACATTATATATATGGTCTTTTACAATTCCTGCTCCCATGTAGTATCGGGAAGTGGATTCTCCCATTTTCAGCATGGTTCCGTCAAGATAATAGGTGCAATTTCTGTTGTACTCGGGGTAGAACGGGGCGGTCTTCACAAAGAAAATGATTGAGAACACCATGGTGAACACGATGGCGAGAGCCACTCCGGTTATGTATAGGGTAGTATAGACCGGATGCTGCCGGGAATCGCGCCACGTCTGTTTTAAGGTCTGCGAAATGTTCATGATCGGGTTGATTGGGGTTTATTTTTTTAGTTTAAGGGTATTGCGGTTACGGAAGTCGCTCATGTCGCTTGTCACCACACGGTCGCCGGGCTGCAAGCCTTCGCGCACTTCCACGTATTCAAAGTTGCTGTCGCCGAGTTTTACCTTGCGCTTGACAAGTTCGTCATCACCGTCGAGCACAAACAGCTGGTAGTCGCCGGCACCGGAATAGAAGGGACCGTTGGCTATGCGGATCACGTCCTCCATAACGTCGCACATGACGTAGACATCGGTCTTAAGTCCGGAGCGTAGACGGGAGTAATTGTCGTTTTCGAGCTTCACGGTGAACGATATCACTCCGTTCTTGGAAAGCGGGGTGAGATTGGACACAACACCGTCGAGTTTTTCCTTGCCTATGCGCACGATTGCCGAACTTCCCACTGTGATGCGGTCGCCGTAGGAGTCGGCTATCTCGCAGTCGACTTTGAAGTGGGAGAGGTCCGAGATGATGGCTATTTTTTCGCCTTCGGCTATCTTCTGTCCCACTTGGTCGTTGATGTAGGTGAGAGTGGCGTTGCGCGGAGCGCGTATCTGCGCGTCGTCAAGGGTGCGCCGCATCTCGCCGAGGTTCTTAGAGGCGATGTTGAGTTCAAGGTTTTTAACTTTCAGGTCGGCATCAGCCACTTTGCGGGAATTTTCAAGCTGTTGGCGCATCTGCTGCAGTTCGAGCTTGCCGGTGTTGTAGGAAAGTTCCACTTGGCGCACCTTGTCGCCTGTGCCTGAGCCGAGGCTGTCAAGGTAACGCTCGTTGCGCAGTTCCACTTCAAGGCGGTCGACTGTCATAGCCTTCACCTTCTCCTGCATTTCGAGGTCGCTGATTTTGGTGTGGTTGTTGATGCGCAGCTGTTCGAGTTGCTGACGCTTCATCTCTATCTCGTCGTGGAGCTTGTTAAGCTCAGTCTCGGTGCTGAGGAGGTCCAGGCGTAGCAAGGGGGTTCCCACTTGCACGCTGTCGCCGGCTTTGCGGTAGACTTCGATGATGCGGGTGCTGATGGGTGAGTTGATAATCTCCTCAAAAGCCGGCACCACTTTGCCCGAGGCGTTGACCGAAGCCTGGATGGTGCCTTGGTCGGCGGTGGAGATTTTGAGGTCCTTCATGTTGACTGAAGTACGCATTGAAGCTGTAATAGCAGCAATTCCGAGCACCACGCCCACTGTGAAGACTGATGCGGTAATGATTTTTTTGCGTCGAGCCTTAAGCTTGACTTCTTTTGGTATTTCTCGATCCATAATGTGTAAAAATTTTTCGTGTTATGCCATTATATATAGCAATAACCGTGCCAAAAAATTAAAATATTAGCAATCAGAGGATTAAGAATTTTAGAGGTGCCCGAAATCGGACAGTCGGTCAAAAAGTGTACGGTGGTGCGGACACTTTTAACAAATGCGGACACAACATTCCGGAAATTTCCATTGTTTAAGAAACAGTAGTGAAACTTAACTAAAATTATACTCAACTAAAAAACTTTTATGAGATGAAAAAGTACTTATTCGCACTTATAGCAGTGCTCGGAATTGTGGGTGCGGCACAAGCACAACGCACAGAATTGTCAGTGAGCTACGGTGGGTATACACAGATGGACGCGATGGACTGCCATGACGGCGGCGGCGATGTGAACACCGCATGGGGAGCATTGAACCTTGCAGCCAATGTCAATGTCGCTCCCAAGTTTTGGATAGGTCCCTCCTATACCTTCTCAAGCACTACACGTAAAGGCAATTCGGATTGTCATTTTTACTATCATGCCATTATGCTTAACGGATTGTATGACTATTACCGCAACAGCATCGTGAAGATGTACGCTCACTTCGGTATCGGTGGTATAATTTCCCATCACACTCATCACGGCGATTCCTGGAACAGGGGATATTTCGCATTCCAGATTAACCCCATCTGCGCCAAGGTGGACCTTTCCCGTCAGATTTCGATGTTCGGTGAACTCGGTTTCGGTGCACAGGGTCTTCTGCAGGTAGGTTTCAAGGTAGCCTTATAGTGACCTCGACGATAATTTAAAGTAACCATAGTTGATGAAAAGGGTGGGGTGCTGTGTCGACAGCTGCTCCACCCTTTTTCCATAAATATTGTTAAATAAAGATTGGGCTTAGGAAGTGATTGTAAATGAATGTTAACGAAAGGCTATAAAGCTGTCGTAAGATGTTATAAATATTGAGTTAACATCGTAACTTTGTCGCAAAGTATTTTAATACATATAATATATGCCTAATATATTGACGAATCTTGTTGATAAGCAGACCCTGCGTTACGGTGACCGTGCTGCCTTTAGTTTTAAGAGCAGTCCCGACGGTGCCTGGGTCGATACTTCATGGGTGCAGTTCCATGACGCTGTAGACAAGATTTCCTATGCTTATGAGATTCTTGGGATAGAGCCGGGGACAGCCGTAGGGTCATTCTCAGCCAACCGTCCGGAACTCGTGATATCGGATTTCGCCACATTTGCCAACCGTGCCGTGCAGGTGAGCATCTACGCCACCAGCAGTGACGACCAGGTGGAATACATAGTCAAGGACGCAGGATTGAAGCTGCTCCTTGTGGGTAATGCGCTCCAATACGGGATAGCACGTAAAGTAGCGCAAAGTTGTCCCGGACTTAAACATATAATACTTCTCGGCGATGTGGAGCCGGAGAAGGACGACACCGCCGCCATGACTTTCAACGACCTGCTCAAGCTGGGCGAGGCGGCTAAAGAGTCGACACGTGACGAAGTGGCGAAACGTACACGCGAGGCATCGAGCGACGACCTCGCTACCTTGGTATATACTTCCGGCACTACCGGAGAACCGAAAGGGGCAATGCTTCCCCACTCGTGCTTTAACGCTGCGATGGACATCCACCGTGAACGTCTTACGATGCTCAGCGACAAGGACACTTCGATAAGTTTTCTTCCCATGAGCCATATATTTGAGAAGGCATGGACTTACTTCTGCCTGTTCTCGGGAATGAAAGTGTACATCAACGAGGATCCCCACGATATACAGAACGCTATACGCGAGGTGCGCCCCACCTGCATGTGCAGCGTGCCGAGATTCTGGGAGAAAGTGTACACCGCCGTCGAAGCCAAGATAGCGCGTATGAACATAGTGCAGCGCATGATGGTGAAACGCGCGCTCAATGTGGGAAAAAGACGTAACCTCCATTATAAGCGTCTTGGTATAAGGGTGCCGAAGTTGCTTGAACTGGAATACCGGTTGTACGAGAAGAGGGTGTTCGGTCCCATGCGTAAAGTGATAGGAATAGAGAACGGCAACATATTCCCTACCGCGGGTGCGCCGTTGTCGAACAAAATCGTGGAATTCCTGAAATCGTGCGGCATAAACATAGTGATAGGCTACGGACTTTCCGAAACCACCGCTACAGTCACCTGCTACCCGATAGTGGGGTACGAGATAGGTTCGGTGGGCACGGTCATGCCGCGTGTGCAGATAAAAATAGGAGAGCAGAACGAAATTCTTGTGAAGGGTCCCACTGTCATGGCGGGCTATTACAATAAACCTATAGCCACTGAGGAGGCGTTCACCGAGGACGGCTGGTTCCGCACCGGCGATGCAGGACGCACCGACGAGTCGGGTGCGCTGATTCTGACCGAACGCATCAAGGACCTTTTCAAGACATCCAACGGCAAGTACATAGCACCGCAGGCGCTTGAAACACGCCTCGGCGAGGACAAATACATAGAACAGGTGGCTGTGATAGGTGACCAGCGCAAGTATGTGACCGCACTTATCATTCCGGCGTTTGAAGCCCTTAAGGAGTATGCCCGCGCCAAGCACATTCAATACAAGTCGATTGTGGACCTGGTGAACAACGGCGAAATACGCAAGATGATAGCTGACCGCATAGAAAAACTGCAGAAAGGTTTTGCCAGCAACGAGAAAATCAAGAAGTTTGAGCTTCTGCCGCGTGAATTTACAATGGAATCGGGCGAACTTACCAATACGCTTAAGATACGCCGCCCGGTAATCAACCGCAATTACGCCAATCTTATCGAGGCGATGTACGCCCAATAAAATATTAACAACTATCCTTTAAGTAAAAAATGATTACACAGGAACAACTAAAAGAGACGATAGAGCGCAAGGATGCGCTGGGGAGGTATCTTTGACATCGATAGCAAGCGCATCGAAGTAGAAGAAGAAGAATTGAGGACGCATGTGCCTGACTTCTGGGAACATCAGAAGGAAGCGCAGATGCAGATGAAAAAAGTAAAAGAACTGCACCAGTGGATTGACGGTTACGACGAGCTTGACAAGAGCGTCAACGAGCTTCAGCTTGCCGTGGACTTCCTGAAGGAAGGGCTTGTGGAGGAGTCGGAAATCGACGAGATGTACGCAGCCACCATAGCCAAAATCGAGGATATGGAACTGAAAAATATGCTCCGCCGCGAAGAGGATGCTCTGGGCGCGGTGCTTAAAATCAATTCAGGAGCAGGCGGCACTGAAAGCCAGGACTGGGCATCGATGTTGATGCGTATGTATCTGCGCTGGTGCGAGAAGAAAGGCTACAAGACTTCAATCGCCAATATCCTTGACGGCGATGAAGCGGGCATAAAATCAGTGACTATAAATGTGGACGGGGCATTTGCCTACGGTTATCTGAAAAGCGAGAACGGTGTGCACCGCCTTGTGAGGGTTTCGCCTTACAATGCGCAGGGCAAGCGCATGACTTCGTTTGCCTCGGTGTTCGTGACCCCGCTTGTGGATGACACCATAGAAGTGAAGGTAGAGCCGGCGTTGCTGTCGTGGGACACTTTCCGAAGCGGCGGCGCGGGAGGTCAGAATGTGAACAAGGTGGAATCGGGTGTGCGACTCCGTTACCAGTTTACTGACCCCTACACAGGTGAAAAGGAGGAAATCCTTATCGAGAACACCGAAACACGTGACCAGCCCAAGAACAAGGAAAACGCTCTTCGCCAACTGCGGTCCATCCTCTACGATAAAGAACTTCAACACCGTCTTGCCGAACAACGCAAAATCGAGGACGGAAAGATGAAAATAGAGTGGGGTTCGCAGATAAGAAGCTATGTATTTGACGACCGAAGGGTAAAAGACCACCGCACCAACTGGCAGACCAGTGACGTGAACGGAGTGATGGACGGAAATATCGATGACTTCATCAAGGCGTTCCTCATGGAATTTGGCGGCGAAGGGTCGGCTGAATAATCGACTGTTTGATAAAATTACACATATATAATATATGGGACAGAAAAAGAAGCTCACCGTGGTGAAAGTGGGAGGCAAGATTCTCGAAGAGGAGAGCACGCTTGCCGCACTGCTGGAGCGTTTCGCTAAAATAGAAGGAGCCAAGGTGCTTGTGCATGGCGGCGGCAGAAGCGCGACCCAACTTGCCGGAAAACTCGGAGTGGAAACAAAGATGATTGACGGCAGAAGGGTAACCGACGACGAAATGCTGAAAATAGTGACCATGGTGTACGGTGGACTCATCAATAAGACTGTAGTGGCAAGGTTGCAGGCTCTCGGGGTGAATGCTCTGGGGATGACCGGCGCTGACCTTAATATAATAAGGAGCCATCGCCGTCCCGTGAAGGATGTGGACTACGGCTGGGTGGGCGATGTGGACAAAGTGGACGGCGAAATGCTTGCCGCGCTCATAGAAAAAGGAGTTGTGCCTATAGTGGCTCCGCTGACTCATGACGGGGAAGGGCATATGCTCAACACCAATGCCGACACAATGGCGGGTGAAACCGCTCTCGGGCTCGTGCCTTATTACGATGTGGAGCTTGTGTTCTGCTTTGAAAAACCCGGAGTGCTCCGTGACGAAAACGACGATGAATCGGTGGTTCCCGTTATAGATAGAGGAAGCTTCGAGGCATTGAAATCGGAAGGGGTGATAACGGGCGGAATGATCCCCAAAGTGGAAAATTCACTAAAATCCATTGAAAAAGGCGTAAAAAAAGTTATCATAACAAAATCCTCATATTTAGGTGATTACGCAAAAGGTACTAAAATAATTTAGACAAAATGCGATAAAAATGCAGAAATATTTTGGATATATGAAACTAATGTTATAACTTTGTGTAAAAATAACACTAAGTAATAGTGTTGAAGAAACGAAAACAGTATATGAAAGTAGCAATAGTAGGAGCGAGCGGAGCCGTAGGGCAGGAATTCCTGAGAGTCCTTGACGAACAGAATTTCCCGATTGACGAATTGTTGCTATTCGGGTCAAGCCGAAGTGCAGGACGCACATATACTTTTCGTGGAAAAGAAATCACCGTTAAGGAACTTAAACATAACGATGATTTCGAAGGAGTAGACATAGCGTTTACATCGGCAGGTGCAGGAACCTCCAAAGAGTTTGCGCACACTATCACAAAGCATGGTGCTATAATGATAGACAACTCAAGCGCATTCCGCATGGATGAAAATGTGCCCCTTGTAGTGCCGGAAGTTAATGGTGACGATGCATTTAATGCGCCACTCAACATTATCGCTAATCCTAACTGCACTACAATTCAGATGGTTGTGGCATTAAAGCCCCTCAACGACATCTCGCCCATCAAGCGCGTGCATGTGGCAACTTATCAGGCTGCAAGCGGTGCCGGAGCGGCTGCGATGGCTGAACTGGTAGAG
>DAAL01000013.1:5901-17754 GCA_001701065.1 Bacteroidales bacterium GP4 | reverse complement strand
TGCCACAAGCACGGCGGCTTCTATCTCGGAAGTATAGGCGGTCCTGCCGCAATCCTTGCCCATGACAGCATCAAGAAGGTGGAATGCCTTGAATATCCTGAACTGGGCATGGAAGCTATCTGGAAAATCGAGGTAGAGAACTTCCCGGCGTTTATCCTTGTTGACGACAAAGGCAATGATTTCTTCACTGAAATCGCACAGCGTTGTCAAGGTTGTCCCATAGCAAAATAAAATAGATTTCATACCATTCAGATTCGTTTATATCATGGAAAAAGAGGATGCGCAGTCAGTGACCGCGCATCTTTTTTTGTAAAGTGGCTCGGGCTTCTCGGGCTACTCAGCCGTCTCGGGCAACTCGGCAGATTCATTTGGAGTGTTGGTGAGCAGGGGTAAAATAAAAATCTCCCGCACGGGTAGGATGTGCGGGAGATTTATCAATTATGAAAACGGTGAGTTATTCTTTGGTTTTCTTGGCTGCGGCTTTCTTGGGCTTTGCTTCTTTAGCGTCGGCTTTTTTTGTTTTGGTCGCAGCTTTCTTAGCGGGAGCTTTCTTGGGTTCTTCTTTCTTCTCTTCGATGGCTTCACGGGTGGCGTGTTCCTCGTTGTAGTGTTCGAGGTTGTTGCGCATTGAAGCTACTTCCTTGTTGAGGACTTCGATTTCGGTAGCCTGGTTGCGGATGGTAGTGAGCAGCGAGTTCAACTCTTCGTTTTCGATGGAGAGCGGGTACTGTTCTTCTACCCTCACGATGAAGTCAGCAAGCACGTTCATGTAGTTGGTGAACGCCTGGAAAGGAGTCTCGTAAGGACTGAACATGGCGTGGGATGCACCGTCAGCCATGTGCTTGGTGGACATATAGAAGAAGTGGTCGCTTCCCTGAAGGTAAAGCCAATCCTGTTTCAAGCGGCGGTCAGAGCATAGATGAACACGCTCGGATACTGAATAGAGCTTGTTGAAGGCTTCATTCTGCAGCTTGTTGCCTAACCATGCGGAGGTGTCACGTGCTTCATCAGCCCAAGAGATGGGGTGAAGGATGCTGAGAGTGTCGACAGCCTTGCATTTTGACACAACTTCCGACGGAGTCCAGAAATCGATGCCTCTTTCAGCGGCAAAACGGGGAAGAGCTTCCAAGAACTGGAAGATACCGGTTTCGCGCGGCTGGAAGTCACCGAATGTCTCAAGGTTCATGAACAGATTGATAACCTGCTCCTCGGGAGGAGTGGAAGCGATCCAGTCCATGTACTTGTCGGCGGTGAGAGGATAAGCGTCCCATTCGGGGTTGCTGAAACGTACTGCGATGTCGTCGCTGAGTTTGTCGTTTTTGAGGAGCAATTTCAGCTTGGGGCAAGATGCGGCAGCATACACATAGTTGGGCGATTTCCATCCGAGGATGTGTTTTGCGCCTTCAGTGATGCATCCTTTGAATCCCATGTCGTAGATCATGGGAGCCATTTCGTCGCAGTAAATCAACTCGGTGTTACGGAGCACTTTGGGTTTCTGTCCGAACAACTCGTAGATTTTCTCGTCATGGGCAGCGACTTCAGCCTGGAATTCCTCGGGGTCGATGAGCGATGAAAGAGAGTGTGCGTAAGTCTCGGCGAGGAATTCAACTTTGCCTGTATTGGCAAGTTTTTTCAACAGATCGATGAATTCGGGCACATACTGCTCAAACTGCTCTATCGCAGTTCCTGAGATGGAGAGGGCGCAACGGAATTTTCCGTCAGTGTTCTCAATCATCCGAAGCAGAGTTTCGGCTGCGGGGATGTAACTGCGCTGTGCTATGCGGGTGACGATGTCCTCATTGGCGAAATCATCGTAATAGTAATGGTCGTTACCTATGTCAAAGAAACGGTATCTTTTGAGCCTGAACGGTTGGTGAATCTGAAAATAAAAACAAATAGCTTTCATGAGCTTAACGTTTTATGGAGTTAATTTTTTAATTTCTGAGTTTTAGTTAATTGCGGTGAAGAACCTTGTTGTAGATGTCGATGACTTTAGCACCGGCTTTGTCCCAGGTGATCTGGTTCACTTCGTTGAGACCGTCCTCCTGGAGCTGCGCGTGCATAGCCGGGTAAGTGACAATTGAGTATATGGCATCAGCCATAGCGTCAATGTCCCAATAGTCAGTCTTTATGACGTTAGTGAGGATTTCGGCGCATCCGCTCTGCTTGGAGATGATGGACGGAACACCCATCTGCATAGCTTCAAGAGGCGAGATACCGAAAGGCTCGGACACGGAGGGCATCACATAGACATCGCTTGCTTTAAGCATTTCGTACACCTGTTTTCCTTTCTGGAAACCGGGGAAGTGGAAGCGGTCAGAGATGCCGCGCTCGGCGGCGAGGGTAATCATCTTTTCCATCATGTCGCCGCTTCCTGCCATCACGAAGCGCACGTTGTGGTTGTTTTTCAGCACACGCGCTGCGGCTTCCACGAAGTACTCAGGGCCTTTCTGCATGGTTATACGTCCAAGGAAGGTCACCACTTTCTCTTTTGCCCTGGGTGGATTCACATTGAGCAGTTCCTCGCTCAGGGGAGTCACGGCGTTGTGCACGGTGGTCACTTTTGCCGGGTCGATGCCGTACTTGTCGATAACGGTGTTGCGGGTGAGGTTACTAACCGTGATAATGTGGTCAGCGTTCAACATGCCGTCACGCTCGATGTTGTAGACGGTGGGGTTGACATTGCCGCGAGAACGGTCAAAGTCAGTGGCGTGGACGTGGATGACAAGTGGCTTTCCGGTAACCTGCTTGGCGTGTATTCCGGCAGGGTAGGTGAGCCAGTCATGGGAATGTATCACGTCAAACTCCTCGGCACGGGCTATGACTCCGGCGCAGATGGAGTAATTGTTGATTTCCTCAAGAAGATTGTCGGGGTAACGTCCCGAGAACTCGATGCAACCAAGGTCGTTAAGACGCATGTAGTTGAAGTCGGCATAGATGTTGTTGCGCAGATGGAAATACTCATCGGGGTTCATGACGTTGCCGATGCGGCTTTCCACGTATTCACGGCTTACGTCACGCCAAGCGACAGGCACTTGCGACGCGCCGATGATTTTTGCGAAACTTTTATCTTCATCGCCGAAAGGCTTAGGAATAACGAATGTAATATCCATGTCGCCACATTCCCACATTCCCTTAGTGAGACCGTAGCTGGCAGTTCCGAGACCGCCGAGGATATGAGGGGGAAACTCCCATCCAAACATTAGTGCTTTCATGGGCTATGCTTTTATTTTTTTAAGAGTGCGTAATGTGCGTAACACTTCAGCCACATTGGTGGCCTGCGAAATGGCTCCGTGACCGCTGAACGGCGGGTTGCCGTCGTACATCTGAGAGATGGTGCCTATACAGTTCTGGCTCATTTCATCCTCAAAACCGATGAGCATGCGGTCGACATAGCTGATTCCGCTCATGCCGAATACTTTGATGTAAGCGTCGGCGTACATACCGATGAGCCAAGGACGCGCCGGACCGTTGTGGTAAGCTCTTTCGCGTTCTTCGGGGGAGCCTACGTAGAATGGCTGGTAACCGTAGCTCTTGGGCGAAAGGGTGCGAAGCCCCTTGGGGGTCAACAGTTCGCGAGTCACAACATCGAGCACTCCCTTGCGCTGACGGCGGTCGAGCGGAGAGTAATCAAGACCGATGGCTATAGCCATGTTGGGGCGCACAGCCAAGTCGGCATGATGACCGTTGACGTAATCGTACAGATAGCCGTAGTCGTTAAGGAATGTATCGATAAACGCAGGTTTAGCCTGACCGGCGAGTGTAGTCCAGTTGTCGCGGCTTTCAGCGAAGTTGTCAACGCCTTCGCTAAGCGATGCTGCAAACATGAGTGCGTTGTACCAAAGCGCATTGAATTCAACGAGAAGTCCCGAGCGGGGAATCAAAGGCCATCCGTTGGCGGTGGCGTTCATCCACGATACAGGGGTGTTGGTGCCTGCTGTGGCTACAAGACCGTTGGTCTGCACTTCAAGATTAGGATGACCGCCGGCGATAATCCAGTTGAGGATTCGTGCTACGGCGGGGAGGTATTCGCTGCGTGCTTTTTCCACGCCCACTGACTTGCTGTACTGCTGTATCGCCCATATAGCCCAAAGCGGAACATCGGGCAGGTCGATTCCGTGGATGCGTTCGTCAAGCAATTCGTTGTCTATGTAATTGTCGAGCGCTTTAAGGGCGGTAGCCATTATGTCATGGAAATCGTTTTCGTGGTCGATGGCGAGAGTGGTTCCGGGGAGAGCGATGAATGTGTCGCGTGCGCGAATCTGTCCCCAAGGGTATCCGGAGATGATGAATTCGCCGTCCTGATCCTTGATATAGAACTGCTTTGCTGAATTTTTCAAGCAGTTGTAGAAGCTTGAACGCTTGGTGCGGCTTGCGACTTCCACTTCAAACATCTTAGCCAACGAACGGGGCGACGCTTCAGTGACACCTGCGGAGAAGATGATGGATTCGCCTTTCTTGATGGGAATCTCGAAGTAGCCGGGCACCCAAAGGTCCTCAGTGTAGGGGATGCCACGGTGGAGGTCCTTGACGTACTCGATGCCGTTGTACCAGTTAGGTTCCTGCACCCAAGTGGGCTTGTGGTTGAACTGCATGAACAATGACGGGAATCCGGGATACATCCTGAACGACACGCCGTTGTTGATTTCATTGTAGCTCTGGTCCACTTTGTCGTTCTGCACCACCAGGTCGTTAGCCTCGCGGAAGGCAAGGAAGGGACGGAAGCGCAGAGTGGTTGCCGAGTGAGCGTCGACCAATGTGTAACGGATGAGAATACGGTTTTCCTGGGAAATGAACACCATTTCCTTGGTTAAAATCACGCCGCCCACACGGTAAGTTGTGCGGGGAATGCTTTCGCAGTCGTATTCGCGGATATATTTATGACCGTTAGGGCTATATACTCCGCCTTGATAGCGGTGCAGTCCTAAGTTAAAAGGTGCTCCGTGCTGTATCACTGTTTCATCCAAGGAGGACAACATGACATAGTTCTTATTGCCCAACTCGGGGATTGGAATCACCAGCAAGCCATGCTGCTTGCGAGTGTTGCACCCCACAATCGATGAGCAATGATAAGCACCGGCTTGATTAGTCCTGAGCATCTCCTTGGTGAGTGATTGCTCAAGATTTATCATCAGGTTTTTATCAAATTTAAGATAACTCATTTAGGTATAGTATTGTAAAGTTAGTATTCGTCGGTTAAATGGTTATGAATGATTTACAATGTTAACTATTTTTTTGCTAATGTACAAGAAAAAAGAGAAGAAAATAATTGGAAAATTGTGCAGCCGGAATAAGTTATTGTAAGTTGTACACTGATCAATTATCGTGAAAAAGCTCTTGATAATGAGTAATATAAATCACTGAAGAAATTCTCGACCGGAGTGAAAAAAGGACGGAATTTAATTTCCTTGTCCGTAGCAAAAATTTTAAGTGCGTTGGCATGGCACTTAATGTCCATTGTGTCATCGATGGTTATAGGTTCGCCGTCAAGATGAGCCGGACCTTTATCTTGGCGATAGATAATGGCGGCAGGAGCCCGGAATGTGTGTATCAGGGTGTTGGAGTTTATGTAGCCGGTGAACAGCCCCACTCCGAGGAATGCCTCGTTGATGGGATTGCCGGAATGTATTATTGTAATATCAAGCAGTCCGTCGGTTATGCTTGCCGTGGGAGCGATGTAGGCGTTGTTGCCGTACTGGGATGCGTTGCACACAGCTATCAGAAACGCCTTTTCGGTAAGCACATGCCCGTTGGCGCTCACGGCGTATACCTGGGGATGGAATTTTATGTACTCTTCGATTGCGCTGCGGATGTAAGTGAGTTTTCCCCGGCGGTGCTGCCGGGCGAAGTTGCTGCTCACAGCCGCGTCGAAGCCCACTCCGAAGGTGCAGAAGAAAGGATTATCGTTGACCGATCCGTAATCGCTCTGGATTATGTGGTCATTTTCGATGATTTTGATTGCGGCTGACGCGCTTACCGGTATTCCGAGATGTCGCGCAAGTCCGTTGCCTGAACCGCAGGGGATTATGCCAAGCGCGGTGTCAGTGTCGCAAAGCGCTCTTGCGGTTTCGTTGACAGTGCCGTCGCCGCCCACAGCTATCACCCCATAGTAGCCTTCCTTTACGGCTTTCTTGGCAAGACGTGTGGCATCTCCTCTTCCGCAAGTGTAAGCTGAGTTGACTTCAAAACCTTTAGCCTCCAGCCGGGACTTGGCAAGAGCTTCAATCCCTTCTTTGGTGCCTAATCCTGATATGGGATTTATTATGAGTTGTAGTTTGCGACGTTTTTCCATCAAAAGTAAACTTTATCACAAAGTTATGACTTTCGTTTAAAAAAAACAAGCGGCACACGATGCTTTAGCACGTGAAGCCGCTTGTTTATATAGAAAAAAGGTGAATATTTATTCGTAATCCTTAGGAATGGCTATAATCTTGTGATTATGGCTTTCGATGAAGTCAAGGATGTTGGAGCGGATGTCGCTGGGAGCAACGTCGGCTTCCACACGCTGAAGGGCGTTGAACACGGAGGTTCCTGACTGGTAAATGTGGCGGTAGCTCTTAGCCACATCGTCAATCTGCTCTTCGGTGAATCCGTGTTTACGCATAATTACGGCGTTGATTCCGTAGTAGGATGCCGGGTTGTGGGCTATCACGATGTAAGGGGGGACGTTTCCGGCAATGCGGCATCCGCCTTTCAC
This sequence comes from Bacteroidales bacterium GP4, assembly GCA_001701065.1. GTDB lineage: Bacteria > Bacteroidota > Bacteroidia > Bacteroidales > Muribaculaceae > Muribaculum. The sequence goes on along the minus strand of DAAL01000013.1, from coordinate 11,057 downwards.
AAGCACCCAGTCGCCTACCTCGCTTCGTTCGTGGAGCATGGCGTTGGACGACAATATTGTGCACATTCCTACCTTGCAGTCGCCAGCCATCATCACGCCGTTGCCAAGGACAGTCTTGCCTTTAATCTCGCAGTCATGACCTATGTGGGTTTCCGCCATGATGAAGCAATCGCTTCCGATGGTAGTGCCTCCGGAGGTGCGTATGCCGCGGTTGATAATCACAAATTCACGGATGACATTGTTGTCGCCGATGGTGCAGTAAGTCTTTTCGCCTTTCCAACGGAAATCCTGAGGGTCAGCACCGATGATAGCACCTTGATATATCTTGTTGTGACGGCCTAAGCGGGTTCCTCGTATTATGCTTACATAGGGCATAATCTCGCATTCGTCGCCTATCTCCACGTCAGCGTCGATGAAAGCAAACGGATGAATTGTCACATTGTTGCCAATCTTAGCTGACGGGTCAACATGGGCTAAAGGACTAATCATAATTACATTAAATTTAGAGGGTGTTTAAAAAAGAGGGAGAGCTAACGACCTCCTCCGAGTGATTGATAAAGGTTAATAGCTGCGCGGGTCCTTGTGTTCTCGCATGCCACTTGTGACAATTGAGCGGCAAGAAGGCTCTGCTGGGCAGTCAAGACTTCCAGATAAGTGGATGTTCCGTCGAGTGCAAGCAGTTCCTCAGTGTATTCGACAGCTTTACTTAGGTTTTCCACTTGCATTTTAAGCATGTCAGCTTTCTCGGCGCTCTTATTGTAGGTCATGATGGCGCTGCTCACTTCGGAGCTTGCGCTGAGAAGAGTCTGCTCAAAGTTGTTGAGAGCCTGCTGCTGCTGTGCTTTGGTCGCGGCAAGATTGGAATAGAGCTGACCGCGGGCAAATATAGGCGCGGTGAGTGAAGCCGCTACCTGCGCAAACCAGTTGGCGGGATTTGACACGAGGCTACCGAGGGAGTTGGTGAATCCGCCTTGACCTGAAATGCTCAATCCGGGATAGAATGCCGCGCGCGCCTGATTGGTGGCATAATATGCCACGGCAAGGCTTTGTTCGGCAGCGAGTACGTCGGGACGTGCAGCGAGTTCACGCATTGGGATGTTGTCGCGAAGCATTTCGGGAAGGGTGAGGGTGGCATCGGCTGAGATGTCCCATTGCTGCGGAGTTTCCTTAATGAGCAGTGACAGGCTGTTGTTAGCCTCATGCAATGCCACTTCAAGGTCAGTGATGGACGCAAGCACGCTGTAGTAGTTGGCGGTGCTTTGCACTACCGCTGATTCGTTCACACGTCCTGCAAGCTTGAAATTCTTCATGATTTCCACGCTTTCAGCCCAGTATTCGGCAGTCTGACGGCTTATGCTGAGTTGCTTTTCAAGCATTGCGATGGTGTAGTAGCATGAAGCCACTCCGGCAATAAGCTGAGAGCGCACAGCCTGAACATAGGCTTCGGTCTGCATCAACGCCGCTTTAGCCTTGCGGTTGGAGTTGAGGAGCTTGCCGAAGATGTCAATTTCCCACTGCGCCGACAAGGGCACTGAGTAAGTCCAAGGCAGGTCGCGCATTCCGGGATAGTCATAGTAAGCTTTGGCTCCTGTGGCTGTTCCGAGGGTCAATGAGGGGAGATAGCTCAACCGCGCGCCTTTAAGCTGTGCCTGGGCTATGTCCACATTCAGTTTGGCGTTGGCGAGATCGGTGTTGTTCTCCAACGCTTTGTTTATGAAGCTCACCAAAGTGGGGTCAGTGAACACCTGCTGCCACTGCAGATTTCCGAAAGCAAGCGAATCGACAGGGCTGTCCTTCAACTCGGCGTACTGCGCGGTGAGGGGAGAGTCAGTGGGCATCTCGAATTTCTTATAGATGTGGCAGCTTGACAAAGCTCCCACACCTATAAGGGTTATTGTGATACGTGATATATAGTTCATAGTTCTAAGTCAATGAAAGATGAATTAATGAGAGTATTGCTCGATTTCGGATTCAAGTCCTGAATTGTCAGTGTCTTCCCACTTCATAGGAGTGAATTTCTCCTGAATCATCTGGAATGCCACGAACAATGCGGGAACTATAAGCACCTGAAGAATCATACCAATCAACATACCTCCGATGGAGCCTGTACCGAGGGCGCGGTTAGAATTAGCACCTACGCCGTGGGCGAGCATCATGGGGAGAAGACCGATGATAAGAGCGAGAGATGTCATCAAGATAGGACGAAGACGGGCAGCCGCACCGGCAATAGCCGCATTGAGGATGTCCATACCTGTACGACGACGTTCGAGCGCGAACTCAACGATAAGGATGGCATTCTTCGCCAAAAGACCGATAAGCATGATCAACGCAATCTGGAAGTAGATGTTGTTGGATATGCCGAATATCTGCGCGAAGATGAACGAACCCATAAGACCGAACGGAATGGAGAGGATAACCGCCCATGGAATAATGTAGCTTTCGTACTGAGCCGAAAGAAGCAAGTACACGAACAATAGACACAATCCGAAGATGATACCGGTGGAGTTGCTTGACGAACCGGCTTCCTCACGGGTCATACCGGAGTATTCGTAACCGTAACCCTGGGGCAGATATTGAGCAGCAACTTCCTGAATTGCCGCGATAGCCTGACCTGAAGAGTATCCGGGGTTAGGAGAACCGGTCACTGAAATGGACTGGTACATATTGAAACGGTTGAGCAAGTCAGGACCGTAGATGCGGGTCAGGGTCACGAAGTTCTCAAGCGAAGCCATTTCGTTGCCGTTGCGTATCTTTATGTTCTTCAATGTTTCGGGTGACACACGCGCTTCGGGAGCAGCCTGCATCATAACACGGTAGATTTTACCGAAACGGTTGAAGTTGGACACGTACATACCGCCGTAATATCCCTGAAGTGTGGTCAGGATGGTCTTGGGGCTTATGCCTGCCTGCTTTGCTTTAGCTGCGTCGATGTCCACGCGGTACTGCGGGAATGTGGGGTTGAAAGTGGTGTAAGCCATCTGGATTTCGGGACGTTGGTTCAACGCGCCAAGGAACTGCTGGACAACCTGGAAGAACTGGTTTATGTCACCACCGGTTTTATCCTGCATCTTGATTTCAAAACCGTTGGTCACGGAGTAACCGGTAATCATAGGCGGTGCGAATATCATCACGTTACCGTCCTTGATCTGCTGACCGGTCATGCCGTAAAGCTGCTGGATTACCTGGTCGGAGCTTTCAGTACGCTTGTCCCAGTCGACAAGACGGATAATAAATGTACCATAGGTAGAACCTTGACCTGCGATGAAGCTGTAACCATTAATCAAGGTGCGGCTTTCTACAGCCGGAATCTGACCGATGATAGCGTCCACTTGGTCAAGAGTTTCGGTTGTGCGTTCCTGAGAGGTGCCCGGAGGCATATTCACCATGACAAACACAGTACCGGTGTCCTCATTGGGGACAAGACCTGTAGGGGTAATATTCATCAACCACACAAGGATGGCGATGGATGCAGCCACTGTGGCGAAAGAAGAAATCTTGTGGCGGGAGAAGAATTCCACACCTTTCTTATATGCTTTCAAAGTCTTGCCATAGCCGTTCTCGAATGCACGGTGGAAACGTTTTCCGAAAAGACCAAGCACAGTGAGGATAGCCACTACCACAGCTACAATGCCGAGAATCACGTTCTCAAAGCTGAAGTAGTTCTGAATCATGAAGAAAATGGTAGCGCAGAGGAGCAGAAGTGTAACTATCGGAGGGAAGTTAACGCCGAAAGAGCGTTTAGTCTTCTGCACCATCACTTCGCCGGCAGCTGAGTAAGCTTTGCCGAGACGTTCCTTGAGGGTGTCCTCGGAATTGTGGGGCTTCAGGAACACAGCACACAGCGCAGGCGAAAGCGTCAATGCGTTCAAAGCCGAAAGACCGATGGCTATAGCCATAGTAAGACCGAACTGACGATAGAACACACCTGCTGTTCCCGGCATAAACGACACGGGAATAAACACAAGCATCATAACCAAAGTGATGGATATAATGGCGGAGCCTATCTCGCTCATGGCATCGATGGACGCTTTACGCGCATTCTTATATCCCACATCGAGCTTGGCGTGCACCGCCTCCACCACCACAATGGCATCGTCCACCACAATGGCTATCGCCAGGACAAGAGCCGAGAGGGTAATCAAGTTCATCGAGAATCCGATGAGGTTGAGGAAGAAGAATGTACCGATAAGCGCCACAGGAATGGCGATGGCGGGAATGATGGTAGAACGGAAGTCCTGAAGGAAGATGTACACCACAAAGAACACAAGCACGAATGCTTCGATAAGAGTCTTGATAACCTCGTGGATAGACGCGCTTAAGAATGAGTCGACGTTTAGAGGAATTTCAACTCCAAGACCTTTAGGAAGCTCTTTCTTAAGCTGGTCGGTGAATGCCAACACATCGTGAATGATTTCACGTGCATTGGAACCGGCAGTCTGGAACACCATGGATGTAACAGCCGGGTATCCGTTCATCTTATTGTGGAAACCATAGGACACACGTCCAAGTTCCACGTCGGCAACGTCCTTAAGATAGAGGACTTCGCCGTTGGGTGTAGCGCGCACAACAATGTTTTCGAACTCTTCGGGAGTTACAAGACGACCTTTGTAGCGAAGTGTATACTCAAAGCTTTGGTCGCCCTGCTGACCGAATCCACCGGGAGCAGCTTCCAAGTTCTGTTCGGCAAGCGCCGAAGATACATCGGTAGGCATCAGGTTGTATTGAGCCATAACATCGGGCTTTAACCATATACGCATTGAGTAGTCGGCACCCATGACCATCACATCGCCCACACCTGATATACGCTGCAGCTGAGGCACGATATTGATTTTCATGTAGTTCTCGATGAAGCTTTCGGGGTATTGCCCTGATTCATCGTAAAGTGTCACACCCACAAGCATTGAGGTCTGACGTTTCTGAGTGATGACACCCACTTGTGTAACCTCGGAAGGAAGAAGACCTTGAGCCTTAGCCACACGGTTCTGAACGTCCACTGCAGCCATGTCAGGGTCAAAACCTTGTTTGAAGTACACGTTGATAGTGGCACTACCCATGTTTGTTGCGGTTGATTCCATGTAGGTCATACCTTCCGCACCGTTTATGGATTCTTCCAAAGGCGCGATAACGGAATTCAACACAGCCTGAGCATTCGCACC
>DAAL01000013.1:5687-5836 GCA_001701065.1 Bacteroidales bacterium GP4 | reverse complement strand
AGTCCGATAAGACCCAGCAACACAATGAAAATTGATATAACCGTGGATAGCACCGGACGGTTAATAAATGTATCTAATTTCATCTTGCGATTCTAAAATGTTGAATAGAAAAGTGATAATAAGCTAAACAGTTTAGCCGGGAATTATTG
>DAAL01000013.1:0-5652 GCA_001701065.1 Bacteroidales bacterium GP4 | reverse complement strand
GCGCAGCTGCCGCAGCGTCCACGGGCTGTATAGTCACGCCGTCACGTACTTTGGTTCCTACGCCTTCCACTGCGATGCGGTCGCCGGCTTTAAGACCTGAGGTCACGACGAAGTTCTTGCCGTCGTTGACGGGATTTACTGTGATGGGGCGAGAAACTGCTACGTTGGAGTCGTTTAGCACGTACACATAGCGGAGGTCCTGAAGCTCGTAAGTGGCTTTCTGGGGGATGACGATTGCGCTGTCAGTCTTAACGGGAACCAGGATAGAACCGGTGCTTCCGCTGCGGAGCATTCCGTTTTCGTTCTTGAACAAAGCGCGCACTGAAGCTGCTCCTGTGGTGTTGTCGATAACGCCCGACACGGTAGCCACTTTGCCATGTTCCGGATATATTTCGCCGGTTGCAAGGCGTAGTGACACTTCAGGCATGTCGTTGATGCTTGCGTTCAGTGATTTTTTACCTCCGTCTGTCATTTCAAGGATGTCTTTCTCGTTGAGCGAGAAGTAAGCGTACACCTCGGAGTTGTCGCTGACAGTGGTGAGCGGCTGAGCCGATGACGGTGAAGCGAGAGAACCTTCACGGTTAGGAATGGAACCTATGACACCGTTGCTGGGGGAGGTTACCACGGTGTAGGCAAGGTTTTTCTTGGCGTTGACTAAATTGGCTTTAGCTTGTGCCAGTTGAGCCTGCGCCTGCGCCAAAGAGTTGGCTGCCACTTGCCATTCGTATTCGCTGATGATGTTTTTGTCTAAAAGTTTACGTTTGTTAGCCTCGGTTAATTTTGCGGTAGAAACAGCGGTCTCGGCAACTTTGATGGCAGCTTCAGCCGATTCTACAGCAGCCTGGAATTGTACTTGATCCAATGTGAACAGGACTTGTCCTTTTTTTACCTGTTGTCCTTCGTCTACATGCACTTTAGTGATGAATCCGGTCACCTGCGGACGGATGTCGATGTCAGTGCGGCCTTTGATTGTGGCGGGATAAGCACTTTCAAGATTGGAAGTTTCATAATCCACAGTCATTGTGGCAATTTGTGGGGCTGCTGCTCCGGCTTGTTGCTGCTGATTTCCTCCACAGCTTGCCAGTAGGAACACTGATGTAGTGGCACATAACCACCCAGTCGACTTCAAAAAATTCATATTCATTACGTTAAATTTAAACATATCTTTTTCTCCTTAAAACACTGTAAGCAAAAAACTCACATAAAATTCATGCAAAGTTACGCACTCTCCGCTCGATTACATATGACAAATGTCATATATGAGTGCTTTTTAAATGTTTTTAAGGTTATTTTTTTAGTCGATATTTCCCTGACCTGATTCTGTAGAGGGTTTCTTTTGTCACACCTAAATAAGATGCTATCTGCGTGATTGTTGCATATTCAAGCAGTCGGGGATATTTTTTTATTGCCCACTGGTAACGTTCTTCAGCCGACATGGAATGCAGCACTTTTATCCGTTCCTGTAACGCCCTGTTGTATTCTATCAAAGAAGCGTTCATAAACAGCAGCCCTTCCTGAAACAGTCCGTCGCGTTGCCCCGACAGGATGTCGCGGATGTCGAGCATGGGCAGATAGAGAATGTCGCTTTCGTCCATGATGGATACCATCATGTCGAAACTGTTGGTCACGCTGTCCTTTGCCGGAAATACAAGATATTCGTCGTCGAATGCGAATGAAGTGGTGTACTCTTTGCCTTTAAGTATATAAAATGTGCGCGCCGCACCTTTTTTAATATAGAAATTGGTGGAGTCGGGATAGGCGTTGAGGTTGATAATGGAGCCTTTTGCAAAATGCTTCTCCACTAAAGCCCTGTCCAGAAGATTAATCTGTTCAGGAGTCAGGCGATGGATTTTGCGGAGTATATCTATGGGATGCGACATATCGGAATCGTAGGTTTAATAAGCGTGTTCATCGCCCTTGATAGCCTGCAGGGCTGTTATGGCTATTATTTTTAAATCCAACAGAAAACTCCAGTGCTCGATGTACCACACATCGTTTTCCACTCGCTTTTCCATCATCCACAATTCCTTGGTCGAGCCACGGAATCCCTTTATCTGTGACCATCCTGTGATTCCGGGCTTGATAAAGTGACGCACCATGTATTTGCTGATAAGCTTGGTGTAGTCCTCGGTGTGCTTCAGCATGTGGGGTCTCGGTCCCACGATTGACATGTCGCCTTTGAGCACATTGAAGAACTGGGGAAGCTCGTCGATGCTTGTCGAACGAAGGAAATGCCCGACTTTAGTCACACGGTCGTCCCCTTTCTGTGCCTGCTGCGAATCGGCTGACGAGTTGCAGCGCATAGTGCGGAACTTGTAGCAGTAAAATTCATTGCCTTGGTAGCCGGTTCTTTTCTGTTTGAAGAAAACCGGACCGGGCGATGAGAGTTTTATGGCTATCGCCACCGGAATGAAGATGATGGGCGACACCGCCAGGAACGACAGGGAAAACACTATGTCGAAGCTTCGTTTCAGCAGCTTGTTGACCGGATTATGGAGCGGATTGGGGCGGATGGTGAACACCGGCACGCCTCCCATGTCGTAAAGTGGAGTATAGCGGGTGATATACCGGTTGATAGGGGGAACAATGTAGAATTGCGCGAAATATTTGTCGGCGATGTTTATTATTCTCTGCAGGGTTTCGGAGTCTTCGCCTGAAAGGGTATAGTAAATCTCGTTCACCACGTGGGATGAAAGATAATTGTCCAAATCGTCAAGCGATGTCACTGCCGAGGGATGGCTGCATCCGGAATCGGTTGATACGAGTCCGTACACCCTGAATCCGTAGCCGGGATCCTCCTGCATTTCGTCAAGAAGGCGAACGGCAGTCACGCCGGTGCCCACTATAAGGACCGTGCGGTAATTGTGACCTGACCTGCGGTAGGATTTAAGAGTTTTACGGTAGATAATCCATGACAGAGGAAGGCAGAGGAACAGAATCCCGTAGAACCATAGATAGAAGGAGATGTTGTGCACCCAAGAGTTCAGGAAAGCCAGGATGAGAAAGAAGAAGAACATGTGTATGACTATGCTCATCAGGGCTTGTTTGGCTATGCGGTCAATGTGGAGGGAACGTGTGTACCGCAGTTGGGCAAGGTAATAGCATGACGGAATGAACGACATGTTGATTATAAGCCATGTGACTTTCCATCGGAAGCCTACGACGTTATAGTCGAAAATGCTTGCCATTATGTAGGCGAAATTCACGACAATAAAGCCTAATATGCTCTGGATTAAGGTTATGTATTTGCTGTACCTGCCTGTGCCTTCTTGTACCATAATGGTGTGGTGACAAAAATTATGCTTACAGGAAGGTTAAAAAACATTCCTGTAAGCATTGTTATTGGAGAAGCTGTTAAAGCTTGCTGTCTATTAGTTTTATCTTTTCCTGGAGAGTAGCCACATCGTCCTTGAGACGCTGGATTTTGCGTTCCATGTCCTTGAGGAGATTATTGCCGCTCTTGGATGTGATGTTAAAGAATCCGAGATTGTTCTCGTAGGTCTTAAGCTCGTTCTTTTTCTGCTCACAAGTGCGGGCAAGGCGTTCACGCTCACGATAGAGACGGTTTTCGTCGGAACTCATTTCGTCGATTGAAGCGGCGAAGTTGTTCATGTGGGCTTTTGTCTCCTTTACGTCAAACTTGTCGTAGAGTTTGTTGACAATATCATGGAAGGCTTTGTACACCTTGTCTTTTTCTTTGAAAGGAACGTGTCCCACTTGTCCCCATGCGGCAACAAGTTCTTTTATCTTGGCTGCGGCTTCTTTAGCGTCAGTGGCTTCATCAAGACCTTTAAGCTGCTGGATTATATCCTGTTTCTGCTTAAGGTTAGCCTGCTCGGTTTTGCGGACACCTGATGTGGCTTTCTTTCTTTGGTCGAAGAAGTAATCGCACGCATCAAGGAATCTGCGCCACACAACGTCGCTGTGCTTTTTGTCGACGGTGCCCACGGTTTTCCACTCTTTCTGCAGATTCACGAGTTCGTCGGCGGTTTTTTTCCAGTCAGTGCTGTCCTTCAACGCTTCGGCTTTTTCGCACAATGCTATCTTCTTTTCGAGGTTTGAAGCGTAATTGTCCTTCACATTCTTGAAAAATTCCGCTTTTTTCTCAAAGAAGAGGTCACATGTCTTGCGGAAACGTGCAAAAAGTGTGTTGTTGACCTTTTTCGATGCGAATCCGAGTTTTTTCCATTCTTCCTGGGCATCCAGGATAAGACGTGTGGTTTTGTCCCAATCGGCAAACGATTTTAAGGAATCCATGTCAAGGGCTTCCAACCGTTCGCATATCGCGGTTTTCTTCTCTTCGTTTTCGCGTTCCTTGGATTTCCTTTCTTCAAAATAGCTTTGGTAGCGTTTATTTATTTGAGCCGAGATGTCTTTGAACTTAGCCCAGATGTCCTCGCGCAGTTCTTTTGCCACGGGACCTGTTTCTCTCCATTTTTCATGAAGTTCCTGAAGCCTGCGGAATGCTATTATCACGTCGGTTTCATCAAGAAGTTTCTCGGCAAGGCTTATAAGAAGCTGTTTCTGTTCAAGATTTTTCTTGAAATCGTAGTCGCGGAGATCCTTGTTCACTTTTAGCTGGTCGTAGAACCGTTCTACGGCGGCAGTGTAATTGCGGTAAAGGTCGGTAGCGTCAGTGGGGGGAACTTCGCCTATGGTTTTGTATTCCTGAGTCAACTCACGGAAACGCGGGAAATGTCGGTTGACATTGTCGGTGTCGTTTGCCATTTCGCTAAGCTGTTCTATGATGTTGAGCTTCTTTTCGAGATTCTCTTTGCGTTCAGCTTCTACCTGGGCAATATGTTCGGCTTTTTTCTCCTTTATAATATTAAGGAGCGAGTGCATTTTTTCCTCTTCCGGGTCGGGTTTAGGGGCGAATGCAGCTTCTTCGTTTCCACGGTCAAGAAATTCCTGTTTCTCCACTGCGAGTTCATTTTTGCGAATGGCATAGAACTGTAGTTTTAGATGAGTAACCTCTTCGCGTGTTATATTCGCGCCATCTTTCTCTGCAATTACTTCAAGCTGAGCGATGATGTCCTCTTTTTTAGGGGCATCAGCACCTGCAGGAGTATCAATAGATACTTCTTCACTCATAGTTTCTTCTACGTTTTCAGGAGTGGTATCAACTCCGGAATCCAAGGTTAAATCCTCAGCGGTGTTTTCCACCGGTTGGGATTGTTCACGCAAATCCATATTGTCCATACTGTTTTATGATAAAGACGGGAATTTCCCCATCGCTTCAAAAATATCACCAAATATAAGTATTATTTTGGAATAAATGGCACTTTTGAAAATAAAAATCTCGGAAATGCTAAAAAATGTTTCAAAAAAGATAAAAGAATGGTGGTTTAGGTCAATTTTGAGCGGAAAGAGGACGGTAAATTAGTGTCGAACAATTCTCCTCGCGGAAAAGCAGGCGTGAGGTGTTTATCACGTCATCGACGGTAACGCTGCGTTGCCTTTCAACTATCGAATTTATATCCTCGCCATGGGCTTCGCACAGGCACAGTGTCGTAGCCAACGATGCGTAGTTCATGGTCCCGAACGTGTGCACTGATTCAAAACGGTTGAACGCCCTTTCCATCTCGTTAGAAGACGGGGGCGATGTTATTAGGCTTTTGGCTCCTGGTGGAAGGGCGTGTGCCTCAAACC
>DAAL01000081.1:5155-7542 GCA_001701065.1 Bacteroidales bacterium GP4 | reverse complement strand
CGAGGTTTTGCGGTGCGCCGGGCACGGCGCGCTTCTTTGCGTGCTTCGATGGCTTCAAGTTGCTGTGTGATAAGGTCAATCTCCTTTTTGATAAAGAGAAATACGAGGTTGAGGACGGGCGAGAGTTCGGGAACTTGTCCGTTGAACTGGTACATGGTTATTGCTGCAATGAGGGCATTGCGGTCGTTTGTGTCGGGCAGAGTATTTATCATCTCTATCCATTCGGTGCGGTAGTTGAGTGTGTGTTGCATAAGGGTATGTGTTTTGTTGTAATTTTGATGCAAATATACAATAATGATGAAGCTATGTCAAGTATTTTAACATTTTTTATTCATTGTGTCGTTTTGCAGCTGCTCAGAGGATGAACTTTTAGACGGGGTGGAGCGTAATAATTATAGCGTTTCAAAAATATAAGATGTGATGAAAATCGGATTTTTTGTACCATGCTATGTGGATATGCTCGCGCCTCAGGCGGCGATTTCGAGTTATGAATTGCTGCGGCGGTTTGAAGAGCTTGATGTGCACTACATTGAGCGGGCTTCCTGTTGCGGACTGCCGTTGACCGACATGGGTTACGACCATAAAGCCTGCAAGATGGAAAATGACCTTGTGGAATACCTTTCGGGCTATGATTATGTGGTGATTCCCTCCGGAATATGTGTGGATCAGATAAAATTTCACCTTGATTCAGTGAAAAAGACACCGGAAGTGCAACATATCATAGACCATACCCATGATCTTGTGGAATTTCTTCACGATGTGCTGCAGGTGAAGAGCCTTCCCTGGGCTAAGTTCCCTCACCGGGTGGCGTTGCACAACGGATGCCATTCGCTGCGGTTTCTGCGCCAGGCACGTCCCTCGGAACTGATGATTCCCGATTATTCCAAGACGGAGGACCTTCTGCGGCTTGTGGAGGGGATAGAAGTGGGTTACGCCACACGCCGTGACGAGTGTTGCGGCTTCGGCGGCACATTCGCCATATGGGACCAAAGCTGTTCCGGTCAGCAGGGGCTTGACAAAGTTAACGACTACGCACGCAACGGATTCAAATATGTCACCTCAGCCGACTATTCGTGCCTGCTGCACCAACAGTGCGTGGCAAACAAGTTTGGAATTGACATCAAAACGTTTTATATAGCCGAAATACTAAACGGTGACGCTAAAGCATAACTATAAGGGAGTATAGAATTATGAGCCAGGTAAATCAAGTGAAATTGGGGGCAAAGTTTATAGCCGACACTCCCCACCGCATGAGCCATGACCGGTGCCTGTGGGAGGCGCGTATGCGCCGTGACCGTGTGGCTTCCATGATTCCCGAATGGGAGGAGATGAGGGAGCTTGCCTCGCAGGTGAAACGCCACACATTGTCGCATCTCGACACGTATCTTGAGCAACTTGAGCGGAATATGACCGCGCACGGCATCCATGTGCACTGGGCTGAGAACGCCGAGGAGCATAACCGCATAGTGTACGACATATTCAAGTCCCACGGCGTGAAAGTGGTGACCAAAGGGAAGTCGATGCTCATGGACGAGTGCGGAATGCGCGAATATCTTGCCGACAAGGGGATAGAAGTATATGAAGCCGACCTGGGCGAACGCATACAACAGCTTGACGACCAACGACCATCGCACATAGTGATGCCGGCTATACATAAACTCAGGGGCGACGTGGCGCGCCTGTTTGCCGAAAAACTCGGCAGCGACCCCGATAAATCGGATCCCACTTATCTGAACAGTGTGATGCGCAAGAGTATGCGCGAGAATTATAAAAAGGTGGATGCCGGGATGAACGGAGTGAACTTCGCCGTGGCTGAAACCGGCACCATAGTGGTTGCCACCAACGAGGGGAACGCTGACATAAGCGCCAATGTGCCTCCGCTGTTTGTGGCGAGTATGGGCATAGAGAAGATTATTCCCCGGCAGAAGGACCTTGCCTTGTTTATAAGGCTGTTGTCACGCAGCGCGCTCGGTCTTGACATCACGCAATACACGTCACATTACACACGTCCGCGCGAAGGTCAGGAGATGCATGTGATAATCGTGGACAACGGACGCTCTGCCCGGCTGGGAAGCGACTATTACGAAGTGCTGAAGTGCATCCGCTGCGGCGGCTGCATGAACACATGCCCCATCTTCCGGCGCACATCGGGGTTAAGCTACGATGCGCCTTACATGGGGCCCATAGGCATAGTCTTAGAGCCGAGTTATGACCTCGAACGTTACGCACGGCTGCCTTATTCGTGCACACACTGCGGTTCATGCGGCAATGTGTGTCCCGTGAAGGTGCCTATTCCGTCCTATGTGTTCTACTGGCGCAATGAGATAGTGAAGCACCACAAGGACGAGCTTTTCCATAATTTCTGTTGAGTATATTTTCACGCGCTG
>DAAL01000081.1:0-5148 GCA_001701065.1 Bacteroidales bacterium GP4 | reverse complement strand
CCACGCTCACCCATGCCGAACGGCTTGGACTGTGGGCGTTGCGGAATCTGCCAAAGGGGATTCTGAACTCGCGCCTGAATCCGTGGGCTTCGCACCACACCAATCCGGAACCGCCTAAAGAGACGTTCCGCCAGTATTACGAACGAAAACGCAAGGAGGAGAACTGACATGGATAATGCTATAAAACTTTCGGCTGCTGAAAGCGCAGCGCGTGAAAATATACTCAATAGAATAAAAACCGGACACCCTGAGGCGGTGGAACTGCCCGATATACCCATGTACGGAATCCCGGGGGATGTGGTGGAAAACTTTATCCGGCATCTGGAAAGTTTCGACGGTCAATGCAAGCGGTTTGCCTCGCGCAGCGATGCCCTGACATGGCTTCGCGACAATATCGACACTGCCGACAACACGGTTTACTCATCGGTGGACGGATTCAAGGGAAATTTCACCGTCACNNTTTATAGCATTATCCATGTCAGTTCCACTGACCCGCATTCGACCCACGTGGTGGACATCTGTGTGGGCGACGGAGTTATAGGAGTGGGAGAGACCGGTTCAGTGTGGGTGACCGAGGAGTCGCTTGGACTTACCGCCTGCGCGCTTTTCTCGACCGACCTGTACCTTCTGCTTGACGCTAAAAACATTTATCCGGGGATGCATCAGGCTTATGAAGCTCTTGACTTAGGTGGAATACGTTACGGCGCATTCTTCACCGGTCCGTCAGCCACAGCCGACATAGAAGCTGTGAGAGTGACCGGCGCGCAGGGCGAAATCTCGCTCACCGTGCTGCTGATAGGGGATTAGGTTAACGGCGGAAAGTCTCGGAAATCTGTTTTGCCACGTTCTTTATGGCATTCTTCATGTCAGAGTCATAACTGAGAGTGGCACCAACGCCACGGCATGACACAACAGGGCGACCGGTCATAAAGTCGATGAAATTGACAGTGACAATGGTTTCTTCCTGAGTGATGTTCACTGCGTATTTGACCAGCAGAAGCTGTTCCTGCTCCTGCTGCGAGAGTTCGTTTATCCTCCAGTCGCTCACAAGCTTTAACCCTGAATTTTCCACTGCGTCAAACAGTTGGATGTCGTAAGCCATAAGCTCCGCCGGGATGTGGTAAGTGTCGTTGTTTATCACTGAAGCGTATTTGTACCGTTGCAGGTCGACATTTTCTGACACGATGGATCTTGATGTTGTGCATGATGACAGCAGGGATGCAATCAAGAAACCCATGAAAATCATTAATCGGGATACCTTCATAGACGTATTTTTTAGGAAAGATTAGTACCAGGTGACACCGTTGGAGGTGGATGAACGCTTGTCGTACTTCAGGTCGGAGAGGAGCGACGATTTCACTGCTATGTGGAAATTGTAGCTCTTGTAGGGACCCACAGGCACGAAACTTGCGGTCATGGTGAAACAGTGGAGGTCACGCGAGATGTTGCAGTTCATGTAGGCAAGCTTGTGGGTATCGAAGTTGTAGCTTGCGCTGAATCCGAAATTCCAGTTCTTAGTAGGCTGTATATTGCCGGAGAAACTGAGGTTCTGCGTAATCTTCGAGTTGTATTCCAGTTTTTCGTAATTGAATGATCCGTAGGAGTAGTTGATGGAGTAGTTCACGCTCAGACTCCACGGGACATCCCACTTCATGTAACCGTCGTCGTCAAATGTCATGCCGTTTTCGCCCGACGATGAGTTGGACGAGTTGTTACGGTTGGAATTATTGCGGTTGTTCCGTCTATTGTTGTTTTCCGAGTCGTCGGAGTCCTTGGAATCCTTTGAACCTTTGGAATCAGAGTCCTTTTTACGCTTGAATGTGTTGTTGTTGAAAGTGTAGGAGAACGAAGTGCCGGTGCTTGACAGTTTACCGAGACCTTTGCCAACTTTCCATCGGGGAACATTCACGCGCACGGGGTTTCCGGCTGAGTTAAGCTGGTAAGTGTACACGTCCCATGTGGTGTTGAGGTTGAGGTTGAAGTTTTTCACCAGTCGGAGCATAATCGAGGCGTTGATGTTGCTCCAGTTCATGGAGTCGGCGGCGAAGTTGTAGCTCTGCGACACGGTGAGGTTCTCGATGAGTGAGATCTTTTTCTCGCCGATACTGTCGTTGGACTTCACTTTCATCTCAAGGTTATTGGCAAGCGATACACTCACCATGCCCTGTTTCCCTTGTCCCGGCACTCCGAAAAGCGAGTTAGGGAACATGGAATACTTGTTTGTGACGGTTTCGCCAGCGCTGTTCTGGTAAGAATAAGAACCGTAGTAGCCGAAGAACGGCGAACTGAAGTCAGGCGCGCCGGAGAAACTGATTGTAGGTGTCAACACGTGGCGTATCATCTTCACCTTGTCGCCCAGGAACTTCATGGGCTGGAAGAATCCGTAAACTTTGGTGTCGAGCGACACCGATCCGTTGAAGTCGTAGACATTGTACAGGCTGTAAGTGGTGTCGCACACCTCAGCCGATGCATTCGGGTCCCAGCTGCGGCGCACTTTGGAGGTGTACATGCGGTCGTTGAACGTGAACGACGGAGTGACGTTGATGTACTTGAACAGGTTGAATGTCGCCGAAATGGGGATTGAGTGGCGCATACCGTTACGCCAGTCCTTAATCAGGCTTTTCTTGAAGAATTCATCCTGCTTGGCTGTAAGTGAGTTCTGGAAAAGTCCGGAGTAGGAGAGTTTGATTTTCTCGTACCACCGCTCTTTGCCCACCGCTCTTTTGCGTTTGAAGGGATAGACCTGGGAAAGAGTCACGGTGACATTGGGGAACGACACGCTCAGAGTGGAGTCCTGCGTGCGCTGCGCGATATTAGCCGTGGTGGAGAATGACCACTTGGAATTGGGAATCTTATAGGTCATGTTCACTGTTGAACTTTTGGTGTTCTCGGTGAACGAGTTGCTGTAGTAGCTGTTGACATCGTTACGGGTGTAACCGCTCGTGGCGAAGTTCACACTCGCTGACAGGGTCATGTTAGGATTGGCTTTAGCGTCCTGCGAGTGGTTCCACAAGAGCTGGAAGTTGGTTTGCTTGGCATAGTCTGGGTTGCCCTTTTCGCCGTAGATGGTGGTGAGGTAGCTGACGTTGAAACTGCCGTTGTACTTGTAGCGTTTCACGTAGCTCGACTGGGCGGTGAGTCCCCAAGAGCCTTTGGTGTATATCTGTCCTGTCAAAGCAAGGTCCACATTGTCGTTGATGGCGAAATAGTAACCTCCGTTGCTGAGGTAGAAACCACGGTTGTAGTCATCGCCGAATGTGGGGAATATGATACCTGATGAATATTTTTCGGAGAAGGGGAAATAACCGAACGGCACGGCAAGCGGTAAGGGAAGCCCGGCAAGCACCATATAGGCGGGACCTGACACGACATTGCTCTTGGGTGTCACCTTTGCCTTGGTCAACTGGAAGTAGAAGTGGGGATGTTCATGGTCGTTGCAGGTGGAGTAACGTCCGTTCTGCAGGAAGTACTCGCCATTCTCCATCTTCTTGGTGCGTCCTCCGGTGAGGTAGCCTTCGCCCTGCTCGGTAACGACGTTGGTGATGAAACCGCGCTGCGACTTGAAGTTGTAGGTCATGGTCTCCGATTCGTATTCTCCGCTGGGGTCAGTGAACTTGGGGGTGCCTTCCATGTTGCCGAGAGTGTCAGGCACTCCCACAGCATACACATTATTATTAGCCATGTCCATTGATATCTCGGCGGCTTCGATTTTCTGTTGACCGTAAGTAATCTCGCTTGTTCCGTACATGAACGCACTGTTTTGTCCCACCATCACCATGGAATCCTTAGCCGAAAAATCCACCGGATTGTCAAGATCGACCTTCTGACGGACAATTTTGGACTTGCCCTCTTCGATAGAAGCTGTGGAGGGGGCAAAATTCAGCGGCTCCGAAGGCACAGCAATGGAATCGGAATCCATTTCACTGATAAGTGTGCGGTCACCGGCGGGAAGTATCGAATCCGTAACAAGGGAATTCACTGCGGAAGTGTCGAGCAAAGCAATGAGCGAATCCATGACTGATGAGTCAGCTTTAGTGGACAGAGTGTCCATCGGCAGCCTTTCATCGGTCACGCGAGCCGGAAAAGAAGTGGCTCCTATGCTTATTGCGCACAGAAGCACTGTGAGTATTATGTAAAGATTGACTCTTTTCAAGTTTCGATAAGCGTAAATCGGGTACAAAGATAGTATTTGCTTAGGGATTTAGAAAAGAACTCACCCCAAAGTTTTCATTTTTTAAGAAAAGAAGACACAAAAAAGACTTGGGACGACAAAAAAGCGTCCTTTTATTAGCAAATGTTAAAACAAAACGAGTAACTTTATGTTATAATTCAAAAAACAAGTATAATTTTTGTGGACCATATCATTAAAACTACTTGGTTAAGACGTACCTTAAAAGGTATAATGTGGGTGTTGATTGTGTTGTTGCTGATACCTGCCCTCCTTTACGTGCCGTTTATCCAGACGAAAATAAAGGATATCGCGCTGAAAGAGGTGTCGAAGAGTCTCGGCTGGCAGATAGAGCTTGACTATTTCCGCTTACGCTGGCCCCTGGTCGTGGACCTGGAGGGGCTGAGGGTGATAGAAGCTCCGGGCGACACGATGATCAATGCCGGCAAGGGGCATGTGGATGTGGCGTTGCTGCCGCTCCTGGGGCTTGATATAAAAGGGGAGGCGGCGCTTGAAAATGTGCGCTATCAGCTCGGCACTCCCGACTCGGCTATGTACCTTGTGGCTAAAATAGAGGATTTCAAGCTTGAACCGTCGTCCTATAATCTACGTACACAAAATATCGATGTGAGCCGCGCCACTCTCGACGGAGGCGACGTGGTGCTTTTGTTCAACGAGAATGACACTACGGCTACACCTGTCGNNCACTGCGGCTTCCGCCACAAGCATGTTTATCAAAGCCGATGATATCCTGCTGCGCAATATATCCTATAGAATGTCCATGCTGCCGGTGATTGATTCGCTGGGCGCGTTTGTGGAAGAGGCGCATCTTCAGAAAGGAGAGATAGACATGGCGAAGAAGCTTATACATGCCGAGTCGCTCTCGGTGGACAGCGTCACCGCCACTTACCTCACTCCGTCGTTGGCTTATCTTGAAGCGCATCCCGCCAAGGCTGACACCACCGAAGCTGCGGCGGCGG
>DAAL01000210.1 GCA_001701065.1 Bacteroidales bacterium GP4 | reverse complement strand
CGAACGCGGAGAATTCGGCAAAGCCATTGGGCATCACGGGGAGATGAAGTGTTGTTGGATATCATGATTAGAGATATTTCTGAAAAATTAATTATAGGAACGAAGACGCATCATCATTTCGTCAAAATCCACCTTGTGCGCGTCAAATTCGGGGCCGTCAATGCACACGAACTTGGTTTTTCCGTCGACGGTGACTCTACAAGCTCCGCACATTCCGGTTCCGTCCACCATGATTGTGTTGAGTGAGCACATGGTGGGTATATCATATTTCTTTGTAAGCAATGATACGAATTTCATCATAACCGCCGGACCTATGGTTACCGCCAAATCCACTTTCTCACGGTTGATGACCGATTCCACTCCGTTAGTCACAAGTCCTTTTTGCCCGTAACTTCCGTCGTCGGTCATTATGATGACTTCATCAGAGTAGGGGCGCACCTGTTCTTCAAGGATGATGAGGTCTTTGGTTCGGGCGGCTAATACGGTGATTACTTTGTTGCCGGCTTCTTTCATGCCTTTAACGATAGGGAGCAGCGGCGCAACGCCTACACCTCCACCGCAACACACCACAGTGCCCACTTTCTCTATGTGGGTGGCTTGTCCGAGCGGACCCACTACATCAGCGAGACAGTCGCCCGGCTCCAATGCGCATATTTTAGCTGTTGACACCCCGACATTCTGGATGACAAGTGTTATTGTTCCTCTCTTAACGTCAGCATCAGCTATAGTCAAGGGGATTCTTTCGCCGTGTTCGCAGGCTCTTACTATGACAAAATGTCCTGGCTTGCGTGATGCGGCAATAGCCGGAGCCTCGACGATAAGCTTTACTACTTTTTCCGAGAAATGCTCTTTCTCAAGAATTTTATTCATAATCAGTTTATTTACAAAATAAGAATGGTATTGTTATTCTATTTTGCAAAAATACACAGAATTTTGATATAATTGATTAATTTTACACATAAAATATCTTTTGCAAAGAAAAAAGAAATGGAATGTTCCGCTAAAGAAAGAAAACTGCATCTGTTTAATCCAGAAAATGATGTGTGTCTTGGACTTGGCGACAAGTCATATAATATGCCACGGATGGTGCATGACCTTCATGTGGCAGGGGCGGCATTGCCGTTGTGGTGGTGCCGCGACGGGGATATGGTCTATGCGCCCGAGGTGCCGGGAGAATGGATGGAGAAAATAAAGTCACAGTTTCCGGTAAGCGGCAACCTTTGGAATGAGGGGCGCGGCGCGGAAGGTTATGCCGGAGCACCGTGGGGATGGTCGCATGACGCAAAAAGGCAATTAAAGGTGATCGGATGCGATGTCATTGATGACAACAGAATAGAAAAGATACGTCAGTTAAGCCATCGGCGTACATCTATAAATATATTGGAGAAACTTAAGGAAGCTTCCGTCCTGCCTTTGCCTCCGTTGCCTAAAGAGATATTCACGGTGGAGGAAGCGAGGCGCATTGCAGCTTCTTATCCGGTGACTTATTTTAAAGCTCCTTGGTCAAGTTCCGGCAGAGGGGTGATGGCTGTTGACGCTATGACTCCGAAGTATGAATCACGTATATCCTCCATAATAAAAAAGCAAGGAAGCATAATAGCTGAGAAAGGACTTGTGAAGAAACGTGATTTTGCTATGTTGTTCCGTGCCGATGCAGGGAAGGTGACATTTATAGGATACAGCGTGTTTTTTAACGAGCGCGGGACAGCCTACGGCGGGAATGTACTGGGAAGCAACGAATATCTTAAAGAGGTGTTAATCGCCGCTGGGGCATCGCCACGGCAATTGGCTGCTGTCGAGTCAATGCTTCCGCAGGTACTTGAAAACGTGATAGGGGAAAGTTATGACGGATATTTCGGAGTCGACATGCTTCTTGACGCTGATAATAACGTGATGCCTTGTATAGAGCTTAACTTGCGCATGACCATGGGAGTTGTCGCACGGCTGTTCCATGACCGATACATGAATAGCGATAGCCGGGGCACATATAGGGTTGCTCCCTTCGTTGAGTCGATATGCTGTCCTGTGGTCAGCAACGGGAAGTTAGTCGGCGGCGAACTTGCTTTGACACCTGGCGGTGCATTCTCTTTCGTGGTTAAAGTTAATTGAAGGCTCTAAGCTCTTTATAAAGCCTATGCACCGGAAGCCCCATCACGTTATAGAAACTTCCTCTGATGGCTTTTATCCCCACCGCGCCTATCCATTCCTGAATGCCGTAAGCTCCAGCCTTGTCAAGCGGACGGTAGTGGCTGACATAATGGCGGATATCCTCGTCAGATAAAATGTCAAAATCCACTTCGGTTATAGCAGAAAATGTTTTTTGCATGGCAGAGGATGTTATGGTCACTCCTGTTACTACTTTATGGGTATTGCCTGAGAGCTTTTTGAGCATGTCGATAGCGTCGTCCTCGGAATGCGGCTTTCCTAAAATTTCCGAGCCGAGTATTACCACAGTGTCAGCGGTCACCAGTATCTCATTTCCTTTTAGGGTATTCCGGTAAGCCGACGCTTTCTTTTGTGACAGATACTCCGGCACTTTCTCAGCCGGGAGCGACAAGGGATAAGTTTCTTCAACCTCTATCGATGCCGGAATCTCAAATTTCAGGTCAAGCAACTGCATCAGTTCTTGACGGCGGGGCGATTTTGACGCAAGAAGAATAACGTGATTGTTCATGTCCATTACCATCCGAAAGCCTTGGCTGTGCTCATCCATTGATTCTGTGATTTCATAATCTCTTCCAAGAGGTCCCTTGCCACTCCGTAACCCCCTTTTACCGGCGAGATGTATTGTGCTATCTCTTTGATTTCGACAGCCGCGTCGGAGGGAGCCACTGCAAGCCCTACCGCCTTCATGCATTCATAATCGGGGATGTCGTCGCCCACAAATGCCACCTCTTCAGGCGACAAAGAGTAACGGCTCATCCAGCCCTTCAGAATGTCAATCTTAGTGGATGCGCGCAGGAATATGTCCTTGATTCCGAGTGCTCCGTAACGCACGGCTATAGCATCGTCATTGGCACCCGATATTATTGAAATCAGGAAATCGTGCTTCACGGCGAGCTGCAGAGCGTAGCCATCCTTGATATTGACCATGCGTGACGGGATTCCGTCAGGTGAAAGCGGAATTGTGGAAGGCGACAGCACGCCGTCCACATCGAAAGCCACTGCTTTTATTTTGGAAAGGTCGTAATTGATTTTACTCATGTTGGGGTTCGTGAAATGTTTTGATTATGCTGTCGGACAGAAGCCGGTATATCTCTTTGGTGTCGCCTGACAGTTCTCCGAGATGCCGGGCGATGACTTTGGCGTCGCCGCGTCGTGCCGGACCGGTAAGTGAGTCTTTAGGTCCGTAGGTTACGGCTTTGCGGAATGTGGCATCAATAAGCGGTCGCATCACCGAGAAGTCGCTTCCTATCGATTCAAGAAGTTTAGCCGATTCCATCCACATGAAGTCAGTAAAGTTACATGCGAATACTGCGGCTATGTGAAGCAACTGTCTTTGTCGTGACGAGATGGTTTTGACATGGGATGTGAGCTTTTCGGCGAGTGAATGCAGTGTCCTTTCCACTTCCGGGGATGATGCTTCAAGAAAAAGGGGCACATCGGGGAAGTGCACCGGCACATTCTTGGTGAATGTCTGCATCGGGTAGAATACTCCTATATTTTCGCTGAGCGGTGCCAATACTTCGAGCGGAGTGGAGCCGGATGTGTGGACCCATATCCCTTTGCGCTTGCCGAGTTTTTCAACCGTGGGAAGAATAGCGTCGTCGCTTAGTGCTATTATATAAAGGTCAGCGTCATTGCTTATGTCCTTTACGTCATCCACTGCCTCGGCATTTATCCGGTCAGCGATAGCCCGAGCTTTCTGAAGAGTACGGTTATATATTTGAAGAATCTCGCAATGCTCGTTAAGAGCCATTGCGAGATGTGTAGCTACATTGCCTGCTCCCAGTATAACTACTTTAAGGGAGCCGGAACGGGATGTTATTTCTCCTGCCATGTTCCTATATGCACTTTCTCCCATTTGAGTTTGTCCAATGCCTGAGGCTTTTTTTCCTCGTCGGGATGTCCGAGTGCTATGATGCACACCGGAAGGATGGTGTCAGGCATGTCAAGGATATTTTGTACATAGGTTTCCGATTCCAGTTCTTCGTTGACCTCTCTTCCTCTCACTTGAATCCAGCAAGAACCAAGACCCAAGTCCTGAGCCTGCAGCTGAATGTAGGTAGCGGCTATGGAAGCGTCCTCAATCCACGGATCGGTGGCTTCAACATCTATCGCCACCACTATAGCCAATGATGCGTCGGCTATGGGGTGCGCTCCATGCTCTTTGCACTTGCTCAATGCGAGAAGTTTTTCGGAGTCTTCTACCAATACGAATTGCCATGCTCGTGTACTTTTGGAGGTAGGTGCCATCAAAGCGGCTTCCATAATGGTCTTTACGTCATCAGCCGAAATCTCTTCATGGGTAAACTTGCGGATGCTTCGGCGGTTGACTATCAAATCGTGAAAGTTAGTCATGCTTTATGAGTTTAATTTATTTTTTATACACCCATGCGTCAGGATGTTTTCCTGTGAACTCTTTTGAAGAAAGCATCTCGGCGGCTTCCTGATAGGAATCGCCTGCTGCCACGTAGATTCGGCACCGGGTGGGGGAGGATATTATCTGCATGGACAGTTGTTCGTCCTTGTGGCGTGCCAAGTATTGTTCGGCTTTCTGCTGATTAGGCAATGATGCTATTACGAGATAGTAGCGGTGAGCCTTTTTCACCGGGGTTTCGGCTACGGTGATTTCCGGAGCCGGAGCTTCGTATGTAGCCATCGATGTGCGTGAGTCAGGGAGGGCTATGGAAAGTTGCTGGTCGGGCGACATCGCATCCATGTCGATGATATTGTCATTGACAGGCGACGTGATGTTGGTTCCCATAGACGCGAATACAGCTTTCTCATCTATTATAGGTGTTGAAAGCACGAATCCAAGCATCAAAATCATGATGATGGATGCGGCAAGTTTAAACAGATTACGGCTGATGGGGACATAATAAACGTCGTCAGCTTTATAATCTTTGTTGTCGAGTGAAATTTTCGTCAATGGAAACGCTTGCATTCCCACAAGCTGCTTCGAAGCACTGAATCCGGCTGACGGCTCAAAAAGGAGTTTGTCATCCTCAATCAGGCTCAATGTACCCACATTGCCAAGAGCTACAATGCGTGATTCATTCAGTTCTTGCTGAAGAATCCC
The DNA here is from genome assembly GCA_001701065.1 of Bacteroidales bacterium GP4. Lineage (GTDB taxonomy): Bacteria > Bacteroidota > Bacteroidia > Bacteroidales > Muribaculaceae > Muribaculum. The sequence goes on along the minus strand of DAAL01000210.1, from coordinate 18,619 downwards.
CACATATTCATTCATGCGGTCCACGGCGCGGGAGTAAGAAATGGATTCTTTCCGGGCAATGGAGGTGGCTAAAAGCCCGTCGTTATGCCTGATGGCTGAGTTGAAGGATATGATGCGTCGTGGAGGGAAAAAGCAACCAAGCTCACTGTCCACCTTGGCGTTATGGTACTGAGCTATAAATGCTCCAACACCCGGGATAGTGACACAATCATGGTTGAGAACTAAATATTCTATATGTTCTATGAGCTTTTTCACAATACAAAGATACTATCTTAAGATGATTTTTCAAAAAATAAACGATTAAATTTTTCTGCGGTTTTGCGGGATGGGGCTTGGTGGATGCAATAAGGACAGGTAACCGAGGTGGTTGCCTGTCCTTTATAAAATGAAAGTTTTTAATTGCTGTTATCTTACTTTTAGAGTTTTTCCCACTGAAAGCTTAGTGGAAGTAGAGATTCCGTTCAGCCGGCATAGACGAGCCACGGTAGTTCCGTTGGCTTTGGCTATTCGGGACAGTGTATCGCCTTTTCTCACTTTTACTGTGCTCTTGCCCGATGCTGTCACACGATGACTGGGCGATGAGTAGTTGCGTGAGTTTTTGTAAGTGCTTTTATTGAATGTGAACTCATCAGTGTGAGTTGTCTTGTTCTCGAAGTCAAATATAGCAGCCGGGTTGATGGCGTAACCCATATAGCGGGTTTCAAAATGGAGGTGAGGACCTGTTGAACGTCCGGTATTGCCGCCCAATGCTATGGGATCGCCGGCTTTAACATAAGTGTCAGGTTCAACGAGGAACTTTGAAAGGTGACCGTACACGGTTTCAAGACCGTTTTCATGGCGCACTACCACATAATAACCGTAGCCTCTGCGCTCAAATTTGGTCAAACGCACTTTTCCATCGAAAGCGGCACGGATAGTGTCGCCTATCTGGACTTTGAGGTCAACGCCTTTATGCACACGGCGGAAACGGCGACGATAGCCATAGGGAGAGGTTACATATCCCATTGTAGGCATCGCAAAATTGGAAACATCTATTTTTGCGGTTTCCGGCACATCAGCTGCTTTATAGCAGTTCACCAGTCCGCTGTCCCATCCCTCGGTGTAGATGTCCATTTCAGGTTCTTCCTCTTCATTGAAGATTCCGTCCATGTAGTCCAGGGTTTCCTGGAGCATTATCTGCTCGTTGATATTGTTCTGATAAGCAAGAAGATCTTGATGTTCAGCGTTGTGTTGAGCCGGTCGGTTTTTGTATTCTATTGTCTGTGCACTTGCGAAGGAGAAGGAGAGTGCCAGCATTGCAAGAGCTGATATGTTTTTTCTGTTTAGTAGCTGCATTTAAGATATAGGTTTAAAATTAAAGTATTTCATCGGGTGCGTAATAGAAACGCTGATTTGAAGGCGTGTAAGGGAAGATTTCTTCCGGCTTGAAAAAGCGGTTTAGTTCGATTATTGCATTTTCAGGTGAATCGGAAGCATGGACAATGTTTTCTTGTCCGCTCATGGAGAAATCTCCGCGTATTGTTCCCGGCAAAGCTTTGCGTCCGTTGGTGGCTCCTGTCATGAGTCTTACCACTTCCACTGCGTTTACGCCTTTGACGCACATCACTATCACCGGAGTGGCAGTCATGGATTCAATGAGCGACGGGAAAAAAGGACGGTCAACAAGATGAGCATAATGTTCACGCAAAATGGTCTCATCAAGCTGCATCATTTTAAGTCCGGTTATAAATAGACCTTTTTTAAGAAATCGGTCGATAATTTCACCTGTTAAGCCACGGTGAACGGCTGCTGGTTTTATTATGACTAATGTTTGTTCCATTAACAGAAATTTTAACTTTTTGAAACTCTTCACTTCAAATATACGTAAAAAAACACAAATAGGGTATCCCTTCAAATGATAAAAAGTGTGAAATAGTGTCCTATTTGGGAATTGGATAAGGTAACGATAAGATTTTCAGCAATATATAATAAATATGTTATAAAACATGTTTTGAACTTATGGGGTAGAAGAGTGTTTTGCGATTGTGAATTGATGTTAAAATTTGTATTTTTGAAGCCGTGGTTTATAACATAAAGTCAGCTTATTTTCGACCAGTCCACGGTCTTGTTTTTGGTTAAAGCGAGTTCGTCTATTAACAGTTTGTTTTTAGGCAGAGATAGGGTGGGATCCTCGTCAAGCACTTTCTCGGCAGCGTCACGCGCCATCTGCACTATTTGACCGTCAGAGGCAAGATTGGCTATGTGGAGTTCAAAGGGTATTCCGCTCTGCATGGTTCCTTCGAGGTCACCGGGTCCGCGCATTTTAAGGTCGGCTTCCGCAATGACAAATCCGTCGGTGGTCGATGTCATTATTTCAAGTCGATGGCGTGTCTCCTTGGCGATTTTCATGTGCGACATAAGTATGCAATAGCTTTGATCGGCTCCTCGTCCCACACGCCCTCTAAGCTGATGCAGCTGGGAAAGTCCGAAGCGTTCAGCGTTTTCGATGATCATGACTGATGCGTTTGGCACATTCACGCCCACTTCTATCACTGTCGTGGCAACAAGAATCTGAGCCTGGTTGGATGCGAAAAGCATCATCTGGTGGTCTTTTTCCGAAGGTTTCATCTTCCCGTGGACATAGCACACTTTAAAATCAGGGAAAGTCTCTTTTATTAGCTGATAGCCCTCTTCAAGGCTGCGCAGGTCGAGCTTCTCGTTCTCCTCGATAAGCGGATACACGATGTAGGCTTGTCGCCCGGCTTTTAACTCGCGGTACACTGACTGATAGACCGACATGCGGCTTTGGTCGTAGCGCAGCAGAGTGGTGACCGGCTTTCTTCCCGGAGGAAGCTCGTCGATTACCGATACGCTTAAATCGCCGTAGACGGTCATTGCCAATGTGCGGGGGATGGGTGTGGCGGTCATCACGAGAATGTGCGGAGGAATTACATTTTTCTTCCACAAGCTTGCGCGCTGCGCCACTCCGAAGCGGTGCTGCTCGTCTATCACCACAAATCCGAGGTTCTTGAACTGTACATTGTCCTCAATTACGGCATGGGTGCCTATGAGGATGTGCAACGAACCGTCCATCAGCTGGGAGTGGATTATGTCACGGTCCTTCTTGCGGGTGGAGCCGGTAAGCAGCTTTACGTTGACTCCTATTGCCGATGCCATCGCCGATATGGTTTCGTAGTGCTGCGTGGCAAGTATCTCGGTGGGTGCCATCAGGCATGCCTGAGTGTTGTTGTCGAGCGCGATGAGCATACACAGTAACGCCACAAGTGTTTTTCCGCTACCCACATCGCCTTGCAGCAGGCGGTTCATCTGTTTGCCCGAGCCCATGTCGGCGCGAATCTCTTTTATCACTCGTTTCTGCGCGCCGGTGAGTTGAAACGGCAGTTGTTCAAAATAGAAGCGGTTGAAATAATTGCCTATGCGGTTGAAGCGGAAACCCACTGATTGCAAGTTTCTGCCGCGGGTGTATCGCTGGATGCTCAACTGGAGAAAAAATAGTTCCTCAAATTTCAGCCTGAATTTAGCCTTGTTCAGCTCATCGATGGAATGGGGTGTGTGGATGTTTATCAGCGCGTCTTTAAGCCCCATAAGGCGATATTGCGCTATTATGTCAGGCGGAAGCGTTTCTGACAGATAACGGATGCCGTTGATTGCCGTCTGTATCCATGTGAAGAGTTGGCGCGAGGCTATGTTCCTCGTGCGTAGCGTGTCAGTGAGAGGATAAATGCCGCGAAGCCCTTGTGTGGCTCCGAGCGACTGGGGAATGTCTATTTCGGGATGTACCATGCTCCACCGTCCGTTGAAAGTCTCGGGCTTTCCGAAGATGACGTATTCGGTGAACGGCAGATAAGCCTCTTTTATCTGCTTGATTTTGCGGAACCACACCACCTCCATTGAGCCTGTGCCGTCAGAGAACAGGCCCACAAGGCGTGTTTTTGCTCCCTCGCCCTGCACATTGAACGAGACAAACCTGCCTTTAAGCTGCACATAGGGATTGTCGGTCGACAATTCTTTTATCGTGTAGTATTTGGATCGGTCGATGTAGCGGTTGGGGAAATGGTACAGCAAGTCCTTCACCGACTTTAATCCGAGTTGCTTTTCGAGAAGTTCGGCGCGTTTAGGTCCTATTCCTTTCAGGTATTTTAAGTCAAGAGCGCGCAGATGCTTCATGGTTCGAGGTACAGTGAGGCTATTTTTATGTCGTCGGGCATCGTGACCTTGATGTTGCGGGTGTCGCCGTCCACCAATATTATGTCATCGAATCCGGCTGCCGACATGACCGATGCGTCGTCAGTGAATGTGTCACGGTAGGGGAGTTCGTAGGCTTTTTTGAGCAACGGCGCTTTGAACGCCTGCGGAGTCTGCACGGCTATTACCGTATTGCGGTCAATGGGACGGGAACTTGCTCCGTCGTCGTTGATGATGCGCAGCGAGTCGCTTATTTTTGCGGCGGGAATTACCCCGTCATGAAGCCGGGACATAGCCGAGATTCTTTCCATCATTTCAGGAAAAATCACGGGACGCGCGCCGTCATGCACCATAATCACATCGTCCTCTCCGGGCGACAGGTGGTCTATGACATTCTTGACGGAAGCCCATCGGGTTGCGCCTCCGTAATAGTAAGCCGGCGAATTGAAGCCATGCTTTTCGCACAGCTCTTTCCACAGCTTCTCGTGGTCTTTGTTTATGGCAAGGAGAATGACCGAGTCGGCGGGCAGCGATGCCTTTATTCGGCTGATTGTAGTCATCAGCAGCGGCGCGCCGTTAAGCTGACAATACTGTTTAGGTAGCTCCGAACCGAATCTTGAGCCGGAACCTGAAGCTACAATGATTACATAGGTAATTCCTTTAACGTCCATAAAGCTGCGGTTAGTTCACTGCAAAAATAGCGAAAAAATAGCTTATTCAGGCAAACTGTCCATATAAAAATAAAAGGTACCGCCACAAAATGCAACGGTACCATTAGAGTTATAACAGGTGGAATGATTACATCATGCCGCCCATGCCACCCATGCCGCCGGCAGGCATAGCCGGAGCAGGATTGTCTTCTTTCTTGTCAGCGATAACGCATTCGGTTGTCAAGAACATTCCGGCGATAGAAGCCGCATTCTCAAGAGCCACACGGGTAACCTTAGCAGGGTCAATGACACCGGTTGCGAACAGGTTCTCGTATTCGCCTGTGCGTGCGTTGTAGCCGTAGTCGCCTGAGTGGTCTTTGATGTTCTGTATCACAACAGCGCCTTCAACTCCGGCGTTTGCCACAATCTGACGAAGAGGTTCTTCGATAGCACGCTTAACGATAGCGATACCGGTGTTCTCATCGTCATTTTCGCCTGTCAAATTGTCAAGCGCGGCAATGCTGCGGATGTAAGCTACACCGCCGCCCGGCACGATACCTTCGGCGATAGCCGCACGGGTTGCGCTCAATGCGTCGTCCACACGGTCCTTCTTTTCCTTCATTTCCACTTCGGAAGGAGCACCGATGTGAAGAACTGCTACGCCGCCTGCGAGTTTGGCAAGACGTTCGTGAAGTTTTTCTTTATCGTAGTCGCTTGTTGTGGTTTCGATTTGAGCTTTGATCTGAGCCACACGCTGAGCGATAGCTTCTTTAGAACCTGAGCCGTTTACGATGGTAGTGTTCTCCTTGTTGACGGTAACGGTTTCAGCCTGACCGAGCATGTCGATAGTAGATGTTTCGAGGTTCATGCCCTTTTCCTGTGAGATGACAGTACCGCCTGTAAGCACAGCGATATCCTCAAGCATCTCTTTACGGCGGTCACCGAATCCGGGAGCCTTAACGGCGCACACTTTCAATGAGCCGCGTAGACGGTTTACAACAAGAGTGGCAAGTGCTTCCTGGTCAACATCCTCAGCGATGATAATCAACGGACGACCTGACTGAGCGGTAGCTTCAAGCAACGGAAGCATTTCCTTCAATGAAGAAATCTTCTTGTCGTAAATAAGGATGTAAGGGTGATCCATGTCGCATTCCATCTTCTCGGTGTTGGTCACGAAGTAAGGTGAAATGTAACCGCGGTCAAACTGCATACCTTCTACTATGTCGATAGTGGTTTCGGTGCCTTTGGCTTCGTCCACAGTGATTACGCCTTCTTTCTTAACTTTGCGCATGGCTTCGGCGATGAGCTTGCCTATTTCAGCGTCATTGTTGGCTGATACACGTGCCACGTCCTCGATTTTCTTGAGGTCGTCGCCCACTTCTTCAGCCTGACCCTTGATGTTTTCAACGACAGCAGCCACAGCCTTGTCGATACCGCGCTTGATGTCCATAGGGTTGGCTCCGGCGGCTACGTTCTTAAGACCTACATTGATTATAGCCTGTGCAAGCACAGTAGCGGTAGTTGTACCGTCGCCGGCATCGTCGCCTGTCTTTGAGGCAACTTCCTTCACAAGCTGAGCGCCCATGTTCTGGAAGGGGTCCTCAAGTTCTATTTCACGTGCTACTGACACACCATCCTTGGTGATGTGGGGAGCACCGAATTTTTTGTCGATAATAACATTGCGTCCTTTAGGGCCAAGTGTCACTTTTACAGCGTCGGCAAGTGCGTCAACGCCTTTTTTAAGCTCTTCACGGGCTTTAATCTCAAATTTTATTTCTTTTGCCATAATAGTCAGTGATTTTTATTCGTTTACGATTGCCAATATGTCATTTTGACGCATGATGAGGAGCTTTTCGCCGTCGATTTCGATTTCGGAACCTGCGTATTTGCCAAACATCACAACATCATTTACTTTTACCACCATTTCTTCATCCTTAGTGCCGTTGCCTACTGCGATTACAGTACCTTTCAACGGTTTCTCTTTAGCGGAGTCAGGAATGATAATACCTGAAAGAGTTTTCTCTTCAGCGGGTGTAGGCTTTATCAGCACCCTGTCAGCTAACGGTTTAATATTCATAACTGTTTGAATTTTTGAAATATTATAATATTGTTTAATGTTTCCGTAATATATAATAGCATAAACTGTGCCAAACGTCGGAAATGGCACAAATCTTGACAATTTGTCAGATATTTCAGCCCGTCAGTCAGGGACGGTCCCCGTGCCATACACGCTATTATTTATAACATATTTCCATGCAGGTAGTTTATCGCTTATATATAAATAAGTATAAAAATTCCCACAACACTTGCAGGCGTAATTTTGTTATACTCATGACAAATTACTAACTATTTATTTAGATGGCTAAACCTACCTTATTCACGGAATATCTACGGCTGCTTAATGTGCCACACACACGCGACTACAGCAGCAAGCGGTTTTTAGCTTATCCGTCGAAGCTTTCTGTAACGGCTATGTCGGATTTGCTGAACGAATATAATGTCACACATGATGTCAGGACCGTGTCCGATAAGTCGGATTATTGTTCGATCGATGTGCCGTTTGTGGCGCAGTTCCAGAATAATTCATGTATAGTCACCGGTGCCGATAAGGATGGAGTGAGGGTGATCGACTGGCAGCTTCATGAGCGCACTATCCCCAAGGACCAGTTTATAAGCCGATGGACCGGCAAGATTCTGACTTCGTCCGATGCCGACAACGGATGTGAGCCTGACTATAAAAAACATTTGTTGGAGCAGGATGTGTCCACCGTGGTAAACGTGGGGCTGAAACTGTGCGTGGCGTTCTTTATCGTGTTTTTCTTCATTAAGAATGAACTTTACAAGGAGGTGGGCACAATACTTCTCACGGTGTTTTACTGCTGCGGACTTTATGTGTCATATCTTCTTCTGTTGAAATCGGCGCATGTGCAGTCCCATGCCGCCGACAATGTGTGTCGCGTTATCCAACGCGAAGGGTGCAACACCGTGCTTGAACACAAAGGGGCGAAACTGTTCGGGATACTCGGCTGGAGCGAAATAGGTCTTACTTATTTCAGCGTAAGCCTTACCGCGCTTCTGTTGAGCCCGGAGTGCCTGCACTATCTTGCCTGGATTAATGTGTGCTGCCTGCCGTTCTCTTTCTGGAGCGTGTCCTATCAGAAGTTTGTGATTCATGCATGGTGCACTCTGTGCCTGTGCATTCAGGCGCTGTTCTGGCTGTTGTTTGCTTCGTTTCTTATCGGAGGATATTTCCACAGCCTTCTGCCGGTGCCTTGGCAGGCTGTGGTTCTCGCAGTGGGGTATCTGACAGTGCTCCTTGCCGCTCATGGATTTACACCAATATTATATAAATATGAACAGGAAGAACTTGAATAGGAAGCTTGTGGGGCTTCTTTTGGTGTCACTGTTATGGGGATGTTGCGGGATGGTGACATCGTGTGACACAATGCGCAGTTATTGGGGTGTGGAAGGGACCTATGGCGACGGTTACTATGACGGTCATCATCATCACCCGCCAAAACCTCCGAAACACAAGCATAAAAAGCATAAGAAACATAAGCATCACCACCATCATCATGATGATGATTGAACGTGGTTTCTACAACAAAAGGGACCGTATCGGCTTCGATACAGTCCCTTTTATTTAAATCCTTGCAGTGGATTAGCCTAAATAAGTTTTGAGCAGTTTGCTCTTTTGACCTTTAAGCCGACGGATCGCCTTTTCTTTAATCTGGCGCACACGTTCGCGTGTAAGGTCAAATTTTGCACCTATTTCCTCAAGAGTCATCTCCTGGCAACCTATGCCAAAAAACATTTTTAAAATCTCGCGTTCGCGTTCATGAAGCTGACGGAGTGCGCGCTCTACTTCTTTAGAGAGTGATTCTTGATTGAGTGATGCATCAGCCATGGGTGAATCGTCGTTGGTGAGCACATCGAGCAGGCTGTTGTCCTCTCCTTCTACGAAAGGAGCATCCACTGAGATGTGTCGACCCTGCACTTTCAGAGTGTCGGCGATTTTCTCCACGGGCACCTCAAGGGCATCGGCAAGCTCTTCAGCCGACGGACGGCGTTCATTTTCTTGCTCAAACTTCGACAGTGCTTTGCTGATTTTGTTGAGAGAACCTACCTGATTCAACGGGAGCCTTACGATACGTGACTGTTCAGCCAACGCCTGGAGAATCGACTGGCGAATCCACCATACAGCGTAAGAAATGAATTTGAAACCGCGGGTTTCATCAAACTTTTGAGCAGCTTTGATGAGCCCGAGGTTACCCTCGTTGATCAAGTCAGGAAGTGAGAGGCCTTGGTTCTGGTACTGCTTTGCTACTGAAACGACAAAACGCAGATTGGCTCTTGTGAGTTTATCCAATGCCACCTGATCGCCTTGACGAATTCGTTGAGCCAATTCCACCTCTTCTTCCACCGTGATAAGGTCCTCGCGACCAATCTCTTGCAAATACTTATCGAGCGATGCGCTCTCACGGTTAGTGATTGACTTAGTGATTTTTAATTGTCTCATCTGTAATTACACATGGATATTAAACGTGCAAAGTTACGAATAATCTGTCACTTTGCAAAATCCCGGAGCCTAAATCTTTGTTAGGCTCCGTAAAAAAAATTATTGAATTGGATTTTTGGGCAAAACATTTACCAAGGTCCGCCGGGAGGTGGAGGTGGCTGTGGTCCCGGAGGCGGTCCACCAGGTCCGCCTATTGGTCCGCTTCCGCCGATACCGATGTTCATTCCCGGAACTCCGGAATCGATACCCCAAAAGCCGTTCCATCCTGCGCATGAGGAGAAGGCTTGTGCGGCAGCTATGGCTAACAGCACAGCTGTCACCTTTATAGCTTTTAGTTTCGATGTTTTCATAACATTACTGTTTAAGATAAAGTATTACATTTTATATAACGCATCAGCTTTTAAATACGTTCATGCCGCAAAACAATTAGAGCGCATCACTCAACAGGCGTTTATCGCAAAAGTAAAAGGCATTCCGAACCGGGGGAACGGAATGCCTTTCAAATGATGTAGCAGATAATGCTACTTCCAAGAGTGGAAAATCAAAACCTAAACAACCCTTTGTGTTTTATAGACAGTTTATTAGAGAGATTACCTTGTTGTTATTCAGCCAACGGAACCGCGTAGTACACTTTGCGTCCGGTGGGGTAGATTCCGGTGATGAACATCACTTTGTCAGCGTCGTTGCTCTTCATGATGGCATCGTATATCTTTTCGACATCATCCTGTGACTTGACGCGTGCGTTGTTGATGTCAAGGATTATGAATCCGTCCTTGATGCCTGCCGACTTGAATTTGCCGTCCTTCAGTCCCACTACTTTTATTCCGCCTGAAAGCTGATGCTCTTTCAATTCGTCGGGAGTAAGAGCCTTGAACGCGCATCCGAGTTCGGTGAAGTCATTGGCTTTGGTCATCTTGGTGTCGCCGTTGTTGTTGCGCAGAGTCACATTGGCAGTGTGGAACTTATTGTCGCGCACATACTTCACTGTGATCTTGTCGCCGGGACGGTATTTGTTCAGAGCTTCCTGCAACTGGGCGGTGTTGTGGGTGTCAGCGTTGTTCAATGCCACAATCACGTCGCCTTCCTTGATTCCGCCTTCCATGGCTGCGCTGCGGTCCTGCACGTCCATAACGAGTATACCGTCGTTTACCGCCGTGATTTTGTTCTCCTTGGCAAGCTGAGGAGTAAGCTCACGGAACGATAGTCCAAGCACCGCGCGCTGCACTGCGCCGTACTGCTTAATGTCAGTAATGATTTTGGTGACGATGGATGTGGGAATTGCAAATGAATAACCGGCATAGTTTCCTGTCTGGGAGTAGATGGCGGTGTTTATTCCCACAAGCTCACCGTTGATGTTCACCAAAGCTCCACCTGAGTTGCCGGGGTTCACGGCGGCATCAGTCTGAATGTAGCTTTCGATGCCCATGGAGCGGCTGTTGGTGGCTGAGGATATGTTACGAGCCTTTGCGCTCACTATACCGGTGGTGACGGTGGAGGTGAATCCGAAGGGGTTTCCCACGGCAAGCACCCATTCGCCCACTTTGAGAGCGTCACTGTCGCCGATAGGAATCACGGGGAGATTCTTTGCGTCGATTTTCAGCAGAGCCACATCGGTCGACGGGTCAGTGCCTATGACTTTAGCGTTATATATGCTGTTGTCGTTAAGAGTGATTTCAAGGCGGTCAGCGCCGTCGATCACATGATTGTTGGTGACAATGTATCCGTCAGGGCTGATAATAACGCCTGATCCGAGTCCCATCTGCTGCTCCGACTTCTCGCGCTGCTGAGGCTGCTGGCGGCGGTTGCCGTTGTTGGGCGTTCCGAAGAAGAAATCGAATAGGGGATCGCTGAACGGGGAAGCCTGTCCGCCTCCGTAGTTATATCCTCGTGGTGTGGCGTAGCTCTTGATGCTCACTACGCCGTTGATGGTGCTTTCGGCGGCATGAGTAAAATCAGTGGGGGGAGTCACGTTGTGGCTGACCTTGTAGATGTTGCCGTCAGTGTTCATCCCATTTTCTGATAGAGTGTAAGATTGGCTGTTATCACCCGCTGTGAATGAATTTACAGCTACCACGGTGATGGCTGAACTGACTATAGCCACTCCGCATGCCATAAAGGCTACTTTCTTGTAGATACTCATAATGTTTTAATAATGATATGTTATTATTTAAAATTGCACTTTTATGATTGATTTGTTAAAATCGCTCGTGATACTATGACGCAAAAATAGTGCAATATTTTAATAGCCAAGTATTAAAAAATGTATAGTTTAGAGTATTTAATATTAAGCACCTGGAATTTAAGTAAATTTGATTTTAAATATGTGAAAATAGATAAAAACGGTCCTCTTTGACCGTAAAATCAAAGAGGACCGTGATAACTTAGAGGGGAATGGCTATGACAAAAATGTCAGAACAGAAGTGCCACATTGTACACAATCCATGCCACAATCCATGCCACGAGAGTGTTGTAGATTACTGAAAATGCCCCGTACTTCCATGAGCCTGTCTCGCGGATTATAGCCACCACTGTAGCCATACACGGGAAATAAAGCAGCACAAACACCATAAGGCTCAATGCCGATGCGGGGGTGAAGTCAGGCTTACCGGTCACAGGGTCAGGCGCTTTAAGGCGGGATGACAATGACGAATCGTCAATTTCCTCATCGCCGGTGTAGAGCACTCCGAGAGTGGACACCACAATCTCTTTGGCGGGCGCGCCGGCTATAGCAGCCACCGTTGTGCGCCAGTGGAATCCGAGCGGTTCCATGACAGGATTGACGGCTTTGCCTATCATCTCCAGATAAGAGTCGCGTGAGGGATCAATCTTGGAAGTGTCGCGCGCCAGTTCTTCCTCGGGAGTGCTTGAATACTCGTCGTGAAGCGGGAAATAGTTGAGCGCCCACACTATTATACTCGCAAGGAGTATAATGCCACCCATCTTCTTGAGGTATTGTTCGCCTTTGCCCCACATGTGCCTTAACGACGCTTTAAGAGTGGGGAGGCGGTAGGGGGGAAGCTCCATTACAAACGGAGTCTCGTCCTTCTTGAACCAAAACCTGCGCAGCAGCCTGGCTGTGATTACCGCCACCAATATTCCCAAAAGGTACAGACCGAGGAATATCATGCTTGCGTGGGCATCGAAGAATGTGCCCACAAGAAGCACATACACCGGCAGTCTTGCCGTGCATGACATGAAGGGGTTGATGAGGATGGTGATTATGCGGCTGCTACGGCTCTCGATGGCGCGCGACGACATGATTGCCGGCACATTGCATCCGAAACCCATCACAAGCGGTATGAATGACTTGCCGTGCAGTCCCACTTTGTGCATTATCTTATCCATGATGAACGCCGCACGCGCCATGTAGCCTGAATCCTCCATGAATGAAATGAAGAAGTAGAGGATGAGGATGTTTGGCAAGAAAACGATTACGCCTCCCACACCGCCTATTATTCCGTCGGCAATGAGGTCCTTCAGCGGCCCTTCAGGCATGAACCTCTGGACAAGGCTGGAAATCCACGACACTAACTGCTCGATCCAGTCCATAGGGTAGGAGCCTATCTCGAACGTGCACCAGAAGATGAACCACATTATAATAAGGAATATGGGGAATCCGAAGAGCTTGTTGGTGACAAAGGTGTCGATAATCTGAGTGGTCTTTGCCGTCTCTTTGTTGCTTCTCGACATGGTTTCGGCAAGCGCGCCGGCTATGAATCCGTATTTTTCGTTGATGATGAGCGACATGATGTCATCGTCGGCGTTCTTTTCCATGGCTCCGACGAGTTCGTCGCGCAGGATGAAGATGTCTTTGGCATCGGGAACCGAGTCGCTCACTATCTTTTCGGCTTCCGAGTCGTGTTCAAGAAGTTTTATGGCGAGGTAACGCGGCGAGAAGTGGGGATCCAGGGTGGGCTGCTTCTTAAGCATGTCCTTGATGCGGTTGAGGTCCTTTTCGATTTCGGGACCGAGGTTCACATGGATGTGCCTTACCGCCTTGTCTTTCCCTTCGTACACGTCGATGATGGTGTCGAAGAGCTTGTTTATGCCCTCACCCGTGCGGGAAACGGTGGGTATCATGGGCACACCTATCATCTCGCCCAGAAGCTTATAGTCGATAGTGGAGCCTGAAGCTTCAAGCTCGTCGTACATGTTTAACGCTATCACCATCGAACGGTCCATGTCGATAAGCTCGGTGGTGAGATACAGGTTTCGTTCAAGATTGGACGCAACGACTACGTTCAGTATCACATCGGGAGTTTCGTCGCGCAGGTATCGGCGCACATATAATTCTTCGGGCGAGTAGGACGACAGGGAGTAGGTTCCGGGGAGGTCAACGATGTCAAACCGGTAGCCCTTATAGTCGAAATGTCCTTTCTTGGCATCGACGGTGACTCCGCTGTAGTTGCCCACATGCTCCTTGGAGCCTGACGCGATGTTGAACAGAGAGGTTTTGCCGCAGTTGGGATTTCCGATAAGCGCCACATGGATAGTTTTCGACCTGCCTTCGTATTCATTCCGTGCCGTGTAGTCGATGTCGTTGTCGGATATAGGTTCAAGCGCGCGGAGCTTGGGGCGGTCGGAGCCGGGCGACAAAGGAATCACTTCCACCATCTGCGCCTCGCTTCGGCGCAATGAAAGCTCGTAGCCCATTATGCTGTATTTTATGGGGTCGCGCAACGGTGCGTTGAGCAGCACTTTTATTTCCTGACCTTTGACGAAACCCATCTCGATGACACGTTTACGGAATGCTCCATGCCCGTGGATCTTGACTATTATGCCGGTTTCGCCTGTCTTTAAATCAGATAGCCTCATATGATGAGTTAATTAGCAATACTTGTCTTTGATTCATGTTGTAATATCGAGTGCAAAGTTCTTAAATATTGCTGATAAAGAGAAAAAATAGGGGAGTTATTATTTATAATAAGTACAAATAATAACATTTTTTAACCATTCTTTTCTGTCATATATTTCCAGAATCTTACCGGCATGTCCTGACGCTGTTTGCGTGGATTGGTGCGCTCTTTTATCGCAATGGCTTTAAAATAAGTGCGCCACAAGTCCTGAAATAATTTTTCGTCGCTGCTCATGATGTCTTCCGACAAATGTCCGTGGGCGATGTGTGGAAGTTCCTCGGGAAGCGTGATGCGTGTGGCTTCGTTTCCGTCGTAATAGAATCCGAATCCTCTCCGCTTGTCGTAGAGGACGAATTTCATGGTCGAGAACCGGTCCACAAAATGGTTTACAGCCAGGGGCATGACATTGTATAGCGGTTCCATTATGGCGAAATAGGTGCCGTCGGCAGTCTTCTGGAATCTCATGAACTGCAAAAGGCGGTGTGCCTCGTAGTTCACCCGTTTCACCATCCGGGTCATTTCCATCACGTCAGGGTCGCCAAAATCGCCTTCAATGCTGCGTGGCGAGTCGACAGTCTTGCGGATGTAGTTGAAAATAACCATGTCGAATTCCGGTATCTCGCACAGGAACGACGTGACTACTGCCGATGCCGCCGTTGACGATAGTTTTTTCCTGACGGCTTTCCACACGCGCCGGGATTTTTCTTCGTCAGTGGCTATGTCCACGCACTCGTCGTAAAAAAGGGGAGCCGCAGCATCCTCCCTCAGAATCATGTCGGGGAAGCGTTTTAGCTCGTAGGCATTGAACACGCAGGATAGAATGCCGTCGAAAGTTCCGTCAAATCGAAATATTGTCATTCCTGTGTAAAGTCAAAAGTTAATTGCAGTGGATTGTAGCCTTTTTTGACCGGCTTGGCTGTAATCATGCGGCGCACATATTCAGGCGATGCGTCGGCAACGCATGCCGCGTTCAGTTCGCCGCAAGTGATGAAATATTGGGCGCGTTTCATCACTACGCCCATCTTTTTAAGATGTTCCGAGGTGAGACGGCGGTATTTTCTCGCATTCAGAATCAGTGAAGCTGATCTTACGCCCACTCCGGGAATGCGCAGCAGCATCTCGTAGTCGGCTTTGTTTATGTCGATTGGGAATGCCTCGGGATGCCTTAACGCCCATGATACTTTTGGGTCAACTTCAAGGTCCAGATCCGGGTTCTGTTCATCGGCTATCTCATCGGCTCGGAAATGATAGAACCTCATGAGCCAGTCAGCCTGATAAAGACGGTTTTCCCTTACCAATGGCGGTTGCTTGAGCATCGGAAGCCGGTTGTCGTATTGATTCACATGTATGTAGCCCGAATAGTAGACCCTTCTCATAGTAGGGGTGGCGTATAACGCCGATGACAGTTGCAGAATGTCCTTGTCGTGGTCAGGCGAAGCCCCCACTATCATCTGTGTGCTCTGACCCGCCNNACCTGCCGGCACAAACCGTGGAGCCTTCTTGAATTTCTTGCGGTCCTCCTTGTTCTCCAATACCCCCTGCTTTATATAAGCCATTGGCTGATATACGCTTTTATGGTCCTTTTCGGGCGCAAGATATTTCAGTGAAGTTTCATTCGGAATCTCGATGTTCACGCTCATGCGGTCAGCGTACAATCCTGCCTCGTTTACAAGCTCCTGCGAAGCTCCCGGAATGCTTTTCAGGTGAATGTAGCCGTGGAATCGATGGACTGTGCGCAGGTCCTTCGCCACTCTTACAAGCCGCTCCATGGTGTAGTCGGCATTCCTTACCACGCCGGAACTTAAAAAAAGCCCCTCGATGTAGTTCCGGCGGTAAAATTCCATGGTCAGTTCCACCAACTCACTGACCGACAGGGTGGCGCGCGGAATGTCGTTGCTCCGGCGGTTAATGCAATAGGCGCAGTCAAACATGCACACATTAGTGAGCATCACTTTCAGCAACGAAATGCATCGCCCGTCATCGGCAAAACTGTGGCATATTCCCACTCCTCCCACGGTATTGCCTATGCCGTCGCCTTTGACTCCGCTTCGCACTGTTCCGCTTGATGAACATGATACATCGTATTTTGCCGATGCGGCGAGTATTTTTAACTTTCGCAAAGTTTCTTCTGTCATGATGTGTGATTTATCAGTGTGTTGTTTGATTGCAATGCAAATTTACAACAGAATTTGGCTTATTCCAAATTTTATTTGACTTTTAACATTTATGTGGATGCCGAGAGCTATCCCTTGTATGTCGGGAGGTTTCGGGAGAAAATTGCATTGAGGAAATGATTATGTTGGCGGTAATGTCGAAATAAATCCGTAATTTTGCATTAATATGGAAGACTATATAGAATTACTGAATCAGCAGCAACGTGATGCCGTGCTTTATACCGATGGGCCTCAGCTTGTGATAGCGGGGGCGGGGTCGGGCAAGACACGTGTCCTTACCTATAAGATTGTTCATCTGCTCAGGCTTGGCTATGAGCCGTATAGAATCCTTGCGCTCACATTTACCAACAAGGCGGCGAAGGAGATGCGTGAACGAATAGAAAAGCTTGTAGGCTCAGGGATTGCTTCGCGGCTGTGGATGGGTACTTTTCACTCGATATTCTCCAGAATATTGCGCCAAAACGCCGAAAGAATAGGATTCAAAAGTAATTTTACGATATACGATGCCGCTGACTCCAAATCGCTTGTCAAGACCATAATCAAGGACATGGCTCTTGACGACAAGATATATAAGCCCTCGGTGGTATCGTCAGCCATCTCCACTGCAAAAAATGCCCTTATATCGCCCGACCAGTATGCGCTTGACCGTGATATAATGGAAGCTGACCGAAGGGCAAAGCGTCCAAGGCTGCAGGAAATTTATAGAATCTACTGTGACCGTTGCTTCCTTGCCGGGGCAATGGATTTCGACGATCTCCTATATTATACTAATGTGCTTCTCCGTGATAATCCCGATGTGCTGCATCATTATCAGGAGTTTTTCAAGTACGTTCTTGTCGATGAGTATCAGGACACTAACTTTGCGCAGCATCTTATAATCTCTCAACTCAGCCAAGTGTCGCAGAAGCTGTGTGTGGTGGGGGACGATGCCCAAAGTATCTATTCTTTCCGAGGTGCCAATATACGCAACATCCTTAATCTGAGGAAGTCATATCCTGCGTTACGGACGTTCAAGCTGGAGCAGAATTACCGTTCGACCCAGAACATCATAAATGCGGCTAATTCACTGATAGAGAAGAACCGCGAACAGATACCCAAACAAGTGTTTTCGCTTAATGAAGTGGGCTCCCGGATAGAGGTGTTCCAGTGCCACACCGAATTTGTGGAAGCTTACGATGTGTCCAACAAGATATCCCAACTCAAAATGAAGGAGCATGATTCTTACGATGAATACGCTGTGCTTTACCGCACAAATGCTCAGTCGCGAGTGCTTGAGGAGGCGTTGAGGAAACGTAACATTCCCTATCGTATCTACGGGGGACTCTCTTTCTACCAGCGCAAGGAAATTAAGGATGCGATATCGTACTTCCGCCTGGCTGTAAACCCCAATGACGATGAAGCATTGAAACGTATAATCAACGTTCCGGCGAGAGGAATAGGCGAAACTACGGTCAATAAACTGCTTCGCTGTGCCATCGACAACCGGGTGAGCGCATGGGAGGTGCTCGACAATATGAATTCTTATCCGCTGGGTGTAAACTCGGGGACGGCTAAGAAGCTTATGGGATTCCATGAACTGATACAAGGATTCAGGAGAATGGTGGAGCAGGGGGATGACGCTTACACGGTGGCTCATGCCATAGTGTCAAGGACGCAGTTGTTGAGCATGTTGCTCACTGACCGCACTCCTGAAAGCATCTCAAAACAGGAAAACCTTCAGGAGTTGCTTTCGGCTGTGTCGGAGTTTGTGGCTAACCGCACTGAAACCGGCGAGGGTGTATCGCTTGCTGACTATCTGGGTGAAATATCGCTTTCTACTGACCAGGACACTCAGTCGGCAAATGAGCCATCGGTGACGCTGATGACAGTACATGCCGCCAAAGGACTGGAGTTCAATAATGTGTTTGTGGTGGGAGTGGAGGAAGAATTGTTCCCATCGGCAATGAGCGCCGATTCTCCAATGGAAATAGAGGAGGAACGCCGATTGCTCTATGTGGCTATAACGCGTGCTAAGAACAATTGCTTCATAAGCTATGCTTCGTCACGCTATAAAAACGGTCAAACCAAGATGTGTACCCCCTCACGATTCATAAAGGACATGGACTCGCGTTATCTGAGGTTAAGTCCCGGAACGGAATCGATAGGGCAGACCGGTTTCCATAATCCGGTGGAACGCTACTATGACTCGATGCGCAGCAACCGCAAGCCTTCATTCCGGCATCCGCTGGTGAATGC
>DAAL01000106.1 GCA_001701065.1 Bacteroidales bacterium GP4 | reverse complement strand
CATTACTCAAATATTAACGGATTATTACTGAATTATTACTGTCAGGCAAATAGCTCGATTCCAACTGCCGCCGAATGCGAAAAAATAGGTAATTCTCCGCGATATAAAACGGGAAAAGCGGGGATAAAATTAAAAGCAAGTGGATAAACGGATTAGCAAGATGCTGTTTTTCCGTGGTTTGCCTGCAAATGGGGCGGTTTTCTCAAAAAGTACACCTTTTGTACCCCGTTAGAAGAACATTCGGGATAAGTGAATTGTTAAGGACTGTAAACGGCGATTTTCAAAATGTTATGCCCGCGCTTATCTTTGCGGGAAAATTCATGATTATGGCAAAAATAGAAAATCGCAAGAAACAGAATCCCAAGCTCCAACAGTCCGAACTGAGCGACGGACGCGCCAGCCTCTATCTGGAATACTACATAGGAAGAACCGAGACTCCCGTGCTTGACGAGAACGGTGAGCAGGTGTTCTACACCGAAGGGGCAATGGCGGGCAAACCCAAATTCAAAATCAAACATACCCGTAAGAAAGAGAATCTCAACCTCTATATCTGGCTGCATCCAAGAACCCCGCAGGAGCGTTTGCAGAACAGGAACACACTCGCGCTTGCCGAGAAGATACGCTTCGAGCGTGAGCAGACATTCCTCGAAGACCGCGAAGGCTACCGTCTGCGCAAGGAGATGGACGATGATTTCATCGAGTTCTGCCGTGAGTTCTGCAAATCCCCGACCCTTACCAGACACATTCAGGATGTGCAGCTTCGCGGACTCAAAAAATTCATCAACTTCCTTGCCTCCACACCGAGATACGAAAAATTCAAGGACAGCCTGAAGATGAAACAGCTCACACCCGAAATGGTGGGTGCGTTTGTTGAATACCTGAAAGCCAACGGACGGGGCGACGGACCGAAAGCCTATTTCCGGCTGTTCAAGCGTATGGTTACCGCAGCTGTTGACAAAGACCTTATAAAGAAGAATCCGTGTCGCGGCTTCGTCATCAAGAACGACAACATGACCCTGCAAAAAGAGATTCTACTTCCGGAAGAAATAGACCGTCTTGTGGCGACACGTTTCGACGGCGAGAAAACCGAGATACACCGTGCCTTCATTTTCGGTCTTTATACCGGGGCGCGCTGGTGCGACACAAGCAAGCTGACTTACCGCAACGTGGACTATACCACAAAGACCCTGCGTTTCCAGCAGCAGAAAACAAAGGGACACAGCAATTGCAGCTGGGTTATAGTTCCGCTGAACGACACACTAATCCGTCTTATCGGACAGCCGGGAAGCGACAATTACGACGAGCGCATATTCAAGGTGCCTCTTTATGATACCTGCAACCGCTATCTCGGCAAATGGGTGAAGCGGGCCGGAATAAAGAAAAAAATATCATGGCACTGCGCGCGCCACAGTTTTGCCGTGAATGTCCTTAACCGTGGTGCCAACATAAAGACGGTATCAAGTCTTCTCGGCCACACATCGCTCAAAATGACGGAACGGTATCTCCATGTCGTTGACAGTCTGAAACAGGACGCCATAGACTCGCTCGGAGAAATCAAATTCAGTGCCGTAGGCAGCTGACGGAAAGTGTCATCCAACAATATCAAAGAACCGATGAATCGTAATGATTTGTCGGTTCTTTTGCCATATATGCCTTACAGATGACAAAATAATGCCAATCTCCTGCCATAAGCATATTTATAAAATCAAAACAGTTGTTGACATTGTTGTTTTCAGTGTGCTGCGGGAACCCCGTGATTCGCGGGTATGCCAAACCCTGTAAACTATATAAGCATATTAGTCCTGATTGGACACATTCACCACATAGGAACGTGGGATTTTTATAAATACACACCGCAGCGTCCGCTTTTACGATAAATGGATAATACAAGTTTTGTGATTCTCCCTGTCGAAAAGGTCAGGGAGATGATAGAGATTGCCGTGTCCGGTTGCCTCGACAAGGTACTTGCCGCATTGCAACCCAGACATGAGTCGGAATCGGTTGACATAGAGGGAGCTTTGGAGTTTCTCAATTCCAACGGCTACCGCATAGCCAAAGGGCAGCTTTACAAGGAGACATCCGCAGGAAACATACCCTATCATAAATTCGGGCACCGGCTGCATTTCAAAATATCGGAATTGAGGGAATGGGCGGAAACACGGTTGGTGAACGGCAATTCCGTGGGGTACTACTGTAACGGAAAGTTCAACAAACGCCGATGACAACCGAATATTGCGCGTTGGCAGAAAATTGGCAGGACAACGGCAGACACCTGTCAGGGAATCAGGCACATATACAGCGTTTTATCACTGAAAATCGTCATAAGAGATAATTAAATTCAGTACAGACAATGATAAATAATCAGAGACCCCCTCCCGGATGCAAAGCCATCCTAAAAAGGCACAGATACTGTGCCACTCCGAAAAAACAATAAACATAATTGGAGCGAAATCGTCAGATAGGCTCCCTAACACCTAATCACTACTTCAAATGACTGAAACAGTAACCGTTTCAAGCAGCGAATTAAGTGCTATGAGAGCCGAACTGAGGGATCTCCGGGGCACTGTCGCAACGCTGGCGACAATCATTCATAAAATGGTTCACTCGCCGGCAGCCATCAGACAGAACAAAGATGAAGAACACCGTTCACTCACCGATGCGGAACGCGAATACAGAATCGACCGTCAGGAGCTTCAGGCACTCCTCGGCGTAAGTGAGAGAACCGCATACCGCAGGATAAAGGAATACGGCTTCCGCGTGTTGCGCGAGAACGGCGACACAAAGTTCATCCTCGGAGAAGTAATTGACATTATAAGTCATCACGGCCTCGGCTGGCACCGCTCCGGACTCGACAGGATACTGTCAAGACGTACCATAAAATCAAGGACACGACTGGTATGAACGGGAAATTTGAGAAAACCGTCCTCGGTCTCCTTCAGACAGTTCTGGAAAGAATGGATTTTCTTGAACAGAAGATAACAACCAAAGGAAATTGTCAGCAGGAGGAGCCGAGAAGATGGACACCGAAAGATGTGGAGCGCAGGTTCGGCCTCGGTCTTCGCCAGCAGTACAATCTGAGAGCCAAAGGAATCCTGCCGTACTTT
>DAAL01000146.1:7106-15127 GCA_001701065.1 Bacteroidales bacterium GP4 | reverse complement strand
GCTGTGGTTACCACCAAGGCTGCAGCTGAAGTGGCTGTGACATCGGCTGAACCGGTCACTACCGACGATTCGTCGAGTATAGGGGTGGAGTTGATGAAGTAATCATCGTCATCGTTACAAGCGGTGAACACCAAGCCCATGAACAGCGACATTAATAAAAATATTTTAGTCTTCATAAATGTTTGTAATTCTATATTTATTAGATGTAGCTTTAAAACCGGAAAGGGGGCTTTCAATCTGTGATGAAGGACTGTGCCCCCATTTCCAAGTTTAATACTAACAAGGTTAGAATTTATTATTCGATAGTGAGGGATGTAACCTCAACCTTAACTGCCTCAGGATCAAGAAGACCATTTTCGGCAAGCGGGGCTTCAACCATGTCTTTGACCTGAATACAAGCGAGGATAACGCTTGTGCCTTCAAATGCTACAGTTGAGCCGGTAGTGTTGGTGAGCGTGATGGTGGTCTCGCCGTTCTTGTTCAGGTCGAATGCTGTGGGAACGTCGAATCCTGCACCATTAGAGGGCCATACGAAACCGAGGGCCTCAAAATTGTTACCGAAAAGAACCTTAGGCTGAGCACCTTCTTTCCAAGTGACTCCTGAAAGAGTGAACTTCATGGTCATGGTCTGGTTCTTCTTTAATTTAAGTTTGGACGCATCCACAGCCGCTTCGCCACCCCATGGGTTGTAAAGCTGGATGCGGAAGTGGTCATTGGCTTCCACATAGAGGCTTACCTTGCTTTGGTCCACCGGAATCACGGTAGGACCTTGCTGTCCGCCACCTATGGCTTTGATAGTGCAGTTAGCGACAAGATACTTGTTGACATTGCCGTCGGCATCGGTTCCGTCGGGAACACCAAGGATGATTTCGGCATCGTCGGCTGAACACTTGAACACTGTGAATTCAGTGCCTGTGAGAGCCACATTACCTGCGGTGAAGAAAGTGACCGGAGAGTCAAATACTATCTTGCTGTCCTGAACTGTGAAATTGGGAGTAGCTGCGCCTGCGGGGCTTTCGAGAGTGGCTTTGCCTTTCTTTTCAAGAGTCAACGCCCATTCGTCGATACCTTCAAGTGCCGGTGCCCAAGCAGCACCGTAAGCGTTCATCGCTTCCCAAGCTGATGTAGCGGGGTTCCACCACATCCAGTCGTAAGGAGTTTCTTCGTTGAGAAGTAGGGTAGTTTGGTCAGCACTTACGTTGAAGTCGCCAACGTTTACCTCAAACAGTTTATCGGCGAGGTTTTCTACTGACGGTTCAGCCGGGGGAGTGGTCGGGAGCAGTTCGGGACCGTCACCGGGGATTACAACATTGCCGTTCTTCACTTCTTCCCACACAAAGTTCCATACAAGCCACCACGGACCTTCGGAGTTAGTACGCATTGTAGCTATCTGAAGAATGTAAGGAGTACACTCGATGATTTTGATGTCATTGGTGTAGTTGTTACATACTTCGTCGAAACCTTGGTTGTGCATTGCAAAAGTACCGCCGTTGAAGGTGATGCTTAGATGCTTCATATCGGAGGTGTTGAGTGTGAACGTACCGGTCATGTTCTCGCCGCCGGTTGCAGTGCCGCGGTATTCGGTAAGAGTACATCCCTTGACGGGGTCAAGACCGAATATCATGTAAGAGTCCATGTAGGGGTCGTTAGCGGGGATAAGCCAGTCCTGGAATCCGGGGTCCCAGTTGGGTGACCAGTTGTCGCCGCCGAACTGAAGGTCAGAGTTGCCGCTTCCGTCGTTCTTAACATCGTCAGGGCTCATGTACATTACCGGACCTGTGCATTTTCCTACACCATAGTTTTTGTCCACGGGTACCCATTTTTTAGGATTGCCGTTACCGTTCTCGTCAACTCCGCCGGCAAGGTTGGTCCATATGGGATCGCTCAACATTCCGAAGTTGTTCTGCGAAACTGTAAACTTATAAGGGTCTCCATAGACCGGACCTGCCTGGGTCATTACACCATAAGTAACTTCATATTCGCCTGAGAAGGGAAGATCTATAGTGAAATCGGCTGATTGAGAGCGACCTTGGGGAGTTGACCAAAGGGGAGTCACACCTTTCATAAGAGAAGTGAGGTGGATTACATTGGGATCGTTAGCATCGGGAGTCACCGTGAAGGCAGTACCCTCAACTAAATCAGCGGGGGTCACTGACGGAGCCGCCAATTCATGGTCATCGGGGGAGCAGGACGAAACGGCTGCTACAGCCAAAGTTCCTGCCATCAATGAATAAAAATACTTAAGATTCATAAAAAGTTAATTATATATAAACTGTGTGCTTAAAATTACTTTAACAAGGCTTACATTACGGCACTCTTCGGGGATGAGTGTTGAGGTATTAACGACATCCCTCTTTCTTTATTGTGCCATAACATAGCGGCTTACACACATTTTATCATTTATTATTGTTTATTACCAACCCGGATTCTGTTTAAGCACACCATTTGAAAGTGTAATCTGATCCAATGGAATCTGAGAAAGTCCTTGTGTAGCGATAATCTTGGACTTGTCGTAGCTTACAGTGGAAGGATTTCCGCCTGAAAGCACTTCTCCAGCACATGCAGCTACAGCGTCAGCCATTACATTCACTCCCTGACGAAGAAGGTCCCAATAGCGGTGTCCTTCGAAGGCGAGTTCACGGGCGCGTTCGTCCATGATGTTCTGCTGAGTTACGGGTATTGAACCAAGACCTGCGCGTGAACGCACCATGTCAAGATAGCGTTGTGCATTGGATGAGCCAAGTTCGGCTGCCATAAGGAGCACGTCGGCATAGCGAACGATATTCCACGGCTGAGGGTTACATTCCTGGAATCCTGCGCTTCCGTCAGGTTTTGTACCGGGCTTGCCGTCACCGAATACAAGCGGAGAATATTTCTTAACAGTATAGCCGGTGTATTCGCGCCAGTCGTTTACTGAATTTTCATAGTCGGTTGACTTGTTGACACCTTCGCCGATAAGGTCAATAACTGAAGCTTTGAAACGAGGATCGTTTTTTAGATACTTTTCCATATATGCGGGGGTAACGCAGCATGCGCCCCAGCCTTTGCCGTAAGGAGTCCAGTTAAGACTACGCATACCCATCATTACCTGCCAACGGTTAGAGTCGTTGTTGCCGTTGTAGTCCTGAGTAGGAGTAAAGAGCATGGACAGGATAATTTCAGAGTTGGCATCGCCGGCGTAGGTTGATTTCTCGGTGTCCCATCCTACTGCATTGGGTATAGGAACCAATGAAGCTGCGGGCCAGAGGTCTTTGAAATCATCTACAAGCTTGTAGTTATTGCTTGCGATTACATCCTCTACAGCTGCAAGAGCTTCAGCCTTTGTCACGTTCTGAGGTTCTTTGCCGTAATAGCCGGTGTAGAACAGATAAGCGCGTGCAAGCACTGCTTCGGCTGCGTATTTAGTGACACGTCCGAAAGACTTGCTGTCCAAGTTAGCGTCAGCGGGGATATTCTCGACTGCATATTTCAAGTCATCGAAGATGGCTGTGTACACTGAGTCAGGCGATGCCTGTTCACGGTTTTCCTGTGAAGGTTCAAGGAACAGAGGAATATTTCCCCAAGTGCGCACCATGTCAAAATACAGTAAAGCACGAAGAGCACGTGCCTCGCCCATATAAAGACCATGGTTATTGCTACCTTCTTTCCATTCAAAATTATCTTCATGAGTGATTAACTCGTTGCAGCGATACACTCCGCGATAATATTGTTTCCAGTTGTCGCTTAGAATCTGGAGGTCAGAGGGGCTTTGTGACTGGTCAAACTGGTCGATTGTCTGGAATCCACGTCCGTCACCGTTACCGGTCGAGCCATAGCATTCATCGGACATTACAGTTGAAATCAGATAGAAGCTTGAACCACCGAGAGAGGAGGACACCTGACGCCATCCGTCGTAGCATCCCACAAGTGCTCTCCAAGCGTCGCCTTCGGTCTTGTAGAAGTTACCGGTGGTTGATTCGGTCTTGGATTCGACATCGAGGAAGCTTTCGGAGCAAGAGCCCATCAAGAGTCCTGTGGCAGCCAAGCCTACGGTAAATATATTTAATTTAAATTTATTCATTGTTTCGATAAATGATTTAAATGTTAGAATGAAAGGTTAACACCGAAGAGGAATGTGCGGGGACGCGGATAGTAACCTACGTCAACACCTGATACCCATGATGAGGTACCGTAACCGATTTCGGGATCCATACCGTCATACTTGGTGAAAGTAAGAAGGTTCTGAGTCTGGAAGTAAACGCGGCACTGGCTGCACCACTTCTGGTTCATGAGCGGAGCGAAGTTGTAACCGAAAGTAAGGTTGCTTATGCGCAGATAATCGCCGTCCTGAATGAAGAGGTCGCTGAACTGCCAGTTGATATTCTGGTTGGTTACACGCGGAATCTTGTTGGAAGTTCCTTCGCCTGTCCAACGGTCAAGAATCTGGGTAGTGTAGTTGGCTTTCTGGCTGCCTTGGTTACGGTAAGACTGTACGATGTCGAAGCCGGCTGCGCCTGTGGCTACGATGCCAAGGTCAAAGTTCTTATAATAGAGGTTGATATTGAAACCGAAAGTGAATTTAGGCATACCGTTGCCAAGATTTACCTTATCGGTTTCGTTAATCATACCGTCATGGTTGACATCCACGTAGATTACATCACCGGGCTGGGGATTCTCTTGGAGAGTACCGTTGCCGGCTGCGATCCAGTCATTGATTTGCTGCTGGTTCTGGAAGATACCTACAGTTTTGTATCCCCAGAAGTAACCGATGGGCTTGCCGTTTTCAGCACGGTAGAACTCGGAAGAGTTGTCATAAAGCTGATTGGTCTCGCCATGGATAATACCGTCCTCGGTAGGAATAGAACCTACTTTGTTCTTGTTGTAAGATCCGTTGACACCAATGCTATAAGAGAAGTCACGACCGATAACGTCGTTCCAAGTCAAAGCAAGTTCCACACCGTGGTTCTTTACGTTACCACCGTTGATGAAGGGAGCGTCAGTACCTGCGGTTGCGAGCACAGGAGCCACAACGAGCCAGTCCTTGGTGTTCTTGATATAGTAGTCGAAGTTGATTGACAAGCGGTTGTTGAACAAGCGGGCATCAAAACCTAAGTCAGTCTGTTCTGAAGTTTCCCAAGTAAGGTCTTCGTTTCCGAGACGGCTTGGATAAGCACCCCAGTTGGCGCTTAACAGCTTGTCGTAATCTCCGCTATATACACCGTTCGGTCCGAGATACTGTCCAAAGAAGTAGTGGGTATTGGAAATCTTGATAGGAGCAAGGTACTGATAGTTGTTGATGTTCTGGTTACCTACACGTCCCCAGCTGGCACGAATCTTCAAGTAGTCGAGCCATCCGTGGGTAGATTCCATAAATGATTCATTGTTGATGTTCCAACCTGCAGAAACCGAGGGGAATGTACCGAAGCGGTGACCGCGGGCGAACTTTGAAGAACCGTCGCTACGAAGAGTGGCGTTAATCATGTAAGTTTCTTTCCAGTTCCATCCTAAACGACCGAAGTAAGAAACCGAGCGACCGTCGTCGTGGGGATTGCCGGCTGCTCCAAGACCGTCGGAAGAAGTAGCGGCACTACCGTTGCTCACCCAAGCGTATTTCCAAGAGTCGAATCCTTCCTTAAGATAAGCCTGGTTGGCACCTACGTATGTTCCGCTGTAGCGGTAAGCCTCCATACCGATAAGGGCATTGAAAGCATGGTCGTTGATGGTCCAGTCATAAGATGCGGTGTTGGTCCATGTCATACCAAGGCTATGGTTCATGTTTTGAGAAACCTTAGTTTGATAAGCACCGTCTTCTTCTCGTTGAGCAATATTATATTGGTAGGGCGAGAATTGATAGATGGGAGTAAAGTTGCGGTATTCGCTTGAACCGTAAACCATACCGAACACTGTGCGGACGCGCAAGTTCTTGATCGGCTCAATCTGAGCATATACGTTACCTGAGAAGGTAGCGTTCTTGTTACGGTTGTTGGTATTGGTCATCATTAAACCGTAGGGGTTACCGTCGTAGATATTCCAGTCCGATTTTGATGTATCGTTGTATGGCGAATCGTAAAGGTTGTTATCGCTGTACACGGGGTTAAGAGGAGCAACACCGAATGCACCGCGGAGGGTATTGTTGTACTGGTTGCCTACGCCGATACCTACTGACTTGGTATAAACGAAGCTTACTTGCTCACCCACAGTAACGATGCCGTCGAAGAGCTTGTGGTCAGAGTTGATACGGAAGTTGTAACGTGAGTAGTTTGATACCTTGGGGCCGCCTACGATACCTTCCTGATTGAGGTAACCAGCCGACATGGCGTAAGTGCTGGTGGCATTACCGCCGGTTACGCCGAGGGTGTAGCTCTGGGTGATGGCGTTGTCATGGAACATCTGGTCGATCCAGTCAGTGTCGATGATGCTTGTGGGATTGCCGTCGGCATCGTAGTTCCATATGCTCTTCATGCTTGTCCAGTCGTAAGGCGCGCTGCCGCTGTTGAGTTGCTGCTCGTCCATGATGGTCATGTACTCCTGAGAGTTGAGCATCTTCATCTTGCGGGGTGCGCTCTGCCAGCCGTAGTAGCCGTCGAAAGTGATTTTAGCTTTTCCTTCGCGACCCTGCTTGGTGGTGATGAGTACAACGCCGTTGGCTGCCTGAGCACCGTAGATGGCTGCGGAAGCGGCATCCTTCAACACGTCGATTGACTCGATGTCGGCGGGATTAAGAGTGGAGATGTCGCCACCGATACCGTCGATAAGGTAAAGAGGCGATGCGTTACCTACAGTACCAAGACCGCGGATAGTCACCTTCATGCCTGAACCGGGCTGTCCTGACTCTGACATGATGTTGACACCGGGTAGCTGACCCTGCATAGCCTGAAGGGGGCTGGTGGTGTTGAGTTTGGCGATGTCGTCGCCTTTCATCTGCGCGGTGGCACCGGTGACAAGTTTTTTCTTCTGCACACCGTAACCTACCACAACCACTTCGTCGAGAACTTCAGCGTTCTCAAGCAGGGCAACGTCCAAAGTGGGACCGGTCACGGTGATTTCACGTGTGGTCATACCCACATAGGAGAATACGAGGGTTGCCCCTGTTTCAGTTTTGATAGTGTAATTACCGTCAATGTCAGTGCTTGTGCCTGTGGCAGTGCCTTTGACTTGAACGGTTACTCCGATGAGGGGTTCCCCATCGGCAGCTGATGTTACGTTACCGGTAACGGTGATAGGCTCGGCGTGAACGAAGCCCACCCATGCCATGAGGCAGAAAGCTACCAGTGCCGTACGCAAGAGCTTGAGCTCTTTGCATTGGTCCATGAGTCTTTTTCTCATTGAATAATGGAATTAAGTTAGTATTAAAAATTGGTTAATTAGTTTTGTACTTTTTTCAGTGCAAATTCAGCATAGCTCATAATTGAGGTTAACCGGAAGCAAAAGTATTACATTATTTAAACATAATTAGTGTTAAAAATTTCCATAAGGGATATAAAAAAGCTCAAAACGCCCTTGAAATGTTATATTAAGATGGATAAAATGTTAAGTAACGATAAAAGATGTTGTAAAACATACAATTTTGGGGTGATTCAAATGATAACACGATGGCTTTTTGAGTATATTTGCAACAGTAAAATAACACCCTCCGGATATGCTGAGAATGCGTTATATAACATTTGCATATGCGCCCCTTGTCGTCAAGCTNNGCGGCTGTGATTGCCGCCGTTGCCTCGCCTTACCGCTTCCGCCCCATCGAGTCGAGCAACGGACTTTCCAATAATAAGATTAATTCGGTGCTTAAGGACAGCACCGGTTTTGTGTGGATAGGAACTTCGTCGGGGCTTAACCGCTACGACGGTTTCAATATAAAAGTGTACAGCCATCTCGCCGATGACTCGTTGTCGCTCCATGACAACTTTGTCGAGGATCTGCAGCTTGACGACAAGGGGCGCATATGGGTGTGCGCAGCCGGAAGATATGCGCTGTACAATCCGGAGAAGGACGAGTTTGACCAGAACCCTGACGAGCATTTCCGGGCAATGGGATTCAACGGC
>DAAL01000146.1:2242-7093 GCA_001701065.1 Bacteroidales bacterium GP4 | reverse complement strand
CGATGGCAAAAGGGTGTGGCTTTATAATTGGAAAGAGGGGCTGCACATGTGGGACGGAAGCACCGGCAAGACCCTGAAATTTCCTGACCTGAGCGGCGGCGACCGTGACATCACCTATATATATCCTGTGCCGGGAGAGAACCGCACGGTGGTTGTGGATTCCGAGGGCACCGTCTCGGTGATTGACGCTGCGCAGGGCAAAGTGGTGTCGCAAACCCGGATGCCGGCTGAGGCAAGGGCGCATTGCGCCGTGTTCACGGTGTTTGCTGAAAAGGAGGGCCCTGTGTGGGTGTATTCCGAAAACGGAGTGTATCTACTTGACCCCAAAAGCAATACATGGGTGCCGAATGAACTCACTGACATGCTGCGTGGGCACTCGGTGACCGCCGTTACGCAGGACAAGACCGGAAAGCTGTGGGTGGGGCTGGACAATGAAGGGCTTATCGTGATGGACAAAAGCGGCGGCATAACCACCGTTAAGACCAATCCCAACGACCCTTATTCGATAGGAAACAATGCCATAACCACATTCTTCGCCGACGATGACGGCACTATGTGGGTAGGCACATATAAAAAAGGTGTGGCGGTGTACAATGAGAGCGAGTTTAAGTTTGACCTCGACATCCTCCCTGATGTCAACTGCATAGCCGCCGACCCCAATGAAGCGGGGGCTTACTGGATAGGCACTGACACCAACGGACTTATAAAGTGGAACCGCCGCACCGGCGAGTCAAAGAAACTGAGCGACATGATGGTGGGCGGTCATCCTGTGGCAATAGTGGCTGTNNTCGTCGGCGAAGAATGTGGTTATGGGCTGTGGAGCCTTCCCGTGACGGGTCGTTGTGGATAGGAACTTACCGCGGCGGACTGAAAAGATACCGTAACGGAGCCGTGAGCCAGGTGCTTATCCCCGGGTTGGGGGCTGACTCCAATGTGTGGGCTGTGCTGGAGAATCCTGACGGCACGGTGTGGATAGGGAGCCTGGGCGAAGGTATCTTCAAGTGGGATCCCGCCACCGGCAAGATACTGGTTAAGTACGATAAGGAAAACTCGCCGCTCAGGGCTGACTACATCAGCTGTT
This sequence comes from Bacteroidales bacterium GP4, assembly GCA_001701065.1. Classification (GTDB taxonomy): domain Bacteria; phylum Bacteroidota; class Bacteroidia; order Bacteroidales; family Muribaculaceae; genus Muribaculum. The sequence goes on along the minus strand of DAAL01000146.1, from coordinate 6,012 downwards.
TCGCCCGCGGAAACGACGGAAAAGTGTATGTGGGTAATTCCGAAGGGCTGTATGCCATAGACCCGCTTTCGGGGACGCTTACCATGGTGGACGAGAAAGTGTTCGGCAAACTCCAGATCAACCAGGTGTACATCGACAGCCGGGGGTGGCTGTGGGTGGCGGCGCGCACCGGATTGTACGTCTACAATCCCGAAACTAAGGCGGTGGATGTGATCGAGGGTGACAACAGCCTGAAAAATACATTTATACAAGGCGTGGTGGAGGACAACGCCCACACTATGTGGGTCACCACCGGCAACAGTATAGTCAATGTGAAGGTGAGCGAGGATTTCTCCACCGGGGAACATCGGTTTGATTACCATGCCTATACCCACAAGGACGGCTTGCAGGACTGCGCGTTCAACCAGCGGACGCTGTGCGTGCTCGACAACGGCGATGTGGTTGCCGGTGGACTGTTCGGGCTTAACCGCATCTCTCCCACCAAAATCAAATACAATTTCTACAAGCCCAACGTGATTTTCACCCGGCTGTTCATCAACAATCAGCCTGTGGAGGTGGACGAGGAGATTGACGGACGTGTCATCCTCACCAAAGCGTTGTGGAACACTGACCGCATCAAGCTGCGCCATGACCAGAACAGTTTCAGCGTGGACTTCGCCACTGACAGCCATGTGCAGCCTGATTACACCCAGTTTGTGTACCGCCTGCAGGGATTCAACGACAAGTGGGTGACCGGCGCGCCGGGAATGCATGAAGTCACTTACACCAACCTCGCCCCGGGAAGCTACCGCCTCTCGGTGAAGGCGATAAACAGCGACGGGGTGCCGAGCGACAGCGAAACCACTCTCGTTATAGATATAGCCCATCCGTGGTGGAACACATGGTGGATGAGGGTGCTCTATGTGATGGCGTTTGTGGGAGTGGTGTATGCGCTCTACATGAGGATGAAGGCAAACGAGCGGCGGCGGTTTATTCTGCGCCAAAAGGAGGAGATGGCTGAGAAACAGGAGGAACTGAACCAGATGAAGTTCCGCTTCTATACCAATGTGAGCCACGAACTGCGTACCCCTCTCACCCTGATACTCTCGCCCGTGGAGTCGATGCTCAAGGACTCGGACAATGACGAACGCACCACTAAACGCCTTTCGGTGATTCATGACAACGCCAAGAAACTTCTGTATCTCGTCAATCAGCTGCTCGACTTCCGAAAGAGCGAGGTGGCGGCGTTGACCTTCAACGGGAGTGTCGCTGACATGGTGGATTTTGTGAGGGCGCAAGTGGGCGCGTTTGCCGAACATGCCGAGAAACGGAACATCTCGCTTGACTTTTTTGCCGACTGCGAACACCTTGACATGGTGATTGATGCCGACAAAATGACGAAAGTGATAACCAATCTGCTGTCCAATGCGTTCAAGTTCACCCCCGACGGCGGCAAAATCACAGTGTCGCTGCTCTTGACCGGCAATATGCTGCGTATCATTGTGGCTGACAACGGCAAGGGAATAAAGGACGAGGATAAGCTGCACGTGTTTGACCGCTTCTATCAGAGTTCCGACAACGGCGCGCAGCACGGCGGCTCCGGCATAGGACTGAATCTTGTGAAGGAGTATGTGCGTCTACATCAGGGCGACGTGTGGGTCACTGACACCAAGGACGGCGGCGCGACCATCAATATCGACATTCCGGTGAAGCGTCCTGAGTCGCTTCCGCTTCCTGCCGGCGAGTCGCAGGAGTTGTCGAAGCCTGTGCAGGAGTCGGTTGCGCCGGCTAAACCCGAAAAGCTGCCTACGGCTCTGCTTGTGGACGACAACAAGGACCTTATAGAGTTCATGAAGGACGAGTTGGCTGACGAGTATAATGTTATTGTCGCCTATAACGGCGCGGAAGCTCTCGAAAAACTCGCTGAAACGCCGGTGGACATAATCGTGAGCGATATCATGATGCCGGTGATGGACGGCATAGAACTGTGCCGCCGCCTGAAAGCCGACAAAAAGACGCTCAACATTCCGCTGGTGATAGTGACCGCCAAGCAGGACGTGAGGACGGTGGTGGAAGGGCTGACGCTCGGAGCCGACGAGTATATAACCAAGCCGTTCAACAACGAAGTGCTGAAACTGCGTATGCGCAAGCTCGTGGATCTGAAACGCCGCGGAAGCACACGTGCGCTCATCGAGCCGGAGCCTTCGCAGGTGAAGATAACGTCGCTCGACGAAAAGTTTATCGAACGTGCCGTGAAGTATGTCGAGGACAACATCTCGCGCAGTGACCTCTCGGTGGAGGAACTCAGCCGCGAACTCGGCATGAGCCGCGTGCATCTTTACAAGAAGATACTGCAGCTTACCGGAAAGACCCCTATAGAGTTTATCCGTATCCTGCGCTTGAAGCGCGCCGCCCAGTATCTGCGCGAGAGCCAGCTGAACGTGTCGGAGATCGCCTATCAGCTTGGATTCAACAACCCCAAGTATTTCAGCAAATATTTCATAGAGGAGTACGGCATTTCGCCTTCGGAGTACCAGAAGAAGGAGGGCGTATAACAAATTATGCCCTTGGATGCAACATCGCTCCGGGATGTTAACTTACATGCACCTAAGGGATAACAATATAAAGCCTCGGGATTGTGGGAGATTTAGTAATTTTGTAGCTGACAAATTATATACTTAATCTCTAAATCCAACATTTATGAAATATCAGTCAATAGTGCTTTCTCTTGCACTGGGGGTGTGCGTGGCTTGTAGCTCCGGAAAGGTCGACTACAAGAAGCTGCCCGACGGTGTGACAGTGACTTTCCCGAATGCTAAGGAGGGTGAAGCGAAAAAAGTAAGGCTTCAGGTGTACGGCGACAATCTTATCCGTGTGTCGGCTACCCCTGAGGACAAGTTCTCGGAAAAGGAGAGCCTTATGGTGCTCCCCGCCACTGAAAAGACCGACTTTGAGGTTACAAGCGACTCAGTGGGCAATGTGATTCTCACAACATCGGAAATTAAGGCTGTGATTGCCCACAACGACGGCGCAGTCACTTTCTACGACAAGGACGGCAACCCCATCCTCCAGGAAGAGGAAGGCGGACGCAATTTCCAGCCGATCACAGTGGATAACGACCATGCTTACACCGTGACCCAGAAATTCAAATCGCTCGATGACGAAGAAGGTATCTACGGCCTTGGACAGCATCAGAGCAGCGAATTCAACTATAAGAACAAGAATGAGGAACTGTTCCAGTACAATACCAAGGTGTCGATGCCGTTTATCATCTCCACCAATAACTACGGTGTGCTTTGGGACAGCTATTCTTTGTCACGCTGGGGTAACCCCGACGACTATCTGCAGATGGACCAGGCGTTCACTCTTATAGATAAAGAAGGTAAGGAAGGCGCGTTGACCGGTACCTACACCGATGCCACAGGCAATACTATCGTGCGCCGTGAGCCTACCCTTTACTTCGAGCACCTGAAACGCGGTGACCTCGCCCATGTGGTGAACCTTCCCGAGGATTTCCCTTACCAAGGCTCCAATGTGGTGTATGAAGGTGAGATTGTGCCGAAGAAATCAGGCGAATATAAGTTTATACTTTACTATTCAGGCTACCAGAAAGTGTTTATCGACGGAAAGGAAGTAGTTCCGGAACGTTGGCGCACCGCATGGAATCCTAACGCTTATAAGTTCTCGGTGAACCTTGAAGAGGGCAAGAAAGTTCCCATCAAAGTGGAATGGGAGCCTAACGGAGGTGTGGCTTACCACGGACTCCGCGTGTACGAGCCCGCTGAACCGCA
>DAAL01000146.1:279-2152 GCA_001701065.1 Bacteroidales bacterium GP4 | reverse complement strand
AAAGCTCCCATCATGCCTAAATGGGCTATGGGTTACTGGCAGAGCCGCGAGAAGTACAACACCCAGGATGAGGTGCTCGGTACTTTGCGCGAATTCCGCAAACGCCAGATTCCTATCGACAACATCGTCATCGACTGGCTGCACTGGGAACAGGATTCTTGGGGAAGCCACGAGTTTGACCGCAAACGTTTCCCCACCCCGAAAGAGATGGTCGACACTATCCACGACCTCAATGCTCGTGTGATGGTATCGGTTTGGCCTAAGTTCTATGTAACTACCGAACACTATAAGGAATTTGACAAGAACGGCTGGATGTATAAGCTTCCCGTCACTGACAGCATCCGTGACTGGGTAGGTCCCGGCTATCTTAGCTCATTCTACGATGCCTATACTCCTGAAGCGCGTAAACTGTTCTGGAACCAGATGAACGACCACTACATGCCCCTTGGCATCGACGCATGGTGGATGGACGCTTCCGAACCTAACATCCGTGACTGTACTGACATTCAGTACCGCAAGGACTTGATTAATCCTAACGGACTCGGTACTTCCACTCAGTATTTCAATGCTTACGCTCTCATGAACGCCGAAGCTATCTATGACGGTCAGCGCGGCGTGGACCCTGACAAGCGTGTGTTCCTTCTCACCCGTTCAGGATTCCCCGGTCAGCAGCGTTACTCCACAGCCACCTGGAGCGGTGACATCGCTACACGTTGGGAGGACATGGAAGCTCAGCTGTCGGCAGGTCTTAACTTCGCCCTCACAGGCGTTCCTTACTGGACAATGGACATAGGCGGTTTCTGCGTTGAGGACCGTTACGTGGCTGCCGCTCAGGAATACAACAAGACTGGAAAAATCAACGACGACATGAAGGAATGGCAGGAACTGAACACCCGTTGGTATCAGTTCGGAGCATTCTCTCCGTTGTTCCGCGCCCACGGTCAGTGGCCTTTCCGTGAAGTGTTCAACATCGCGCCCGAAGGACATCCCGCTTACGAAAGCATCGTGTACTACACCAAGCTTCGTTACAACATGATGCCTTACATCTACTCTCTTGCCGGACGTGCTTACTATGACGATTACACTCTCATGCGTCCTCTCGTGATGGACTACGCCGATGACAAGAATGTGCGCAATCTGTCGGATGAATTCATGTTTGGCGATGCTCTTCTTGTGGCTCCCGTATTTCATTACGGCGAACGCAGCAGTGAAGTGTACTTCCCCGCAGGCGAATGGTACGACTTCTACACCGGCAAGCTCATCAAGGGCGGTCAGACACTCAAAGTGGATGCTCCTTACGAGCGTATTCCTCTCTACGTGAGAGCCGGTTCTATCCTTCCCATGGGCGGCGACATCCAGTCCACCGCCGAGGTATCGAAAGAACCTATCACACTGTTCGTTGCAGCCGGCAAGGACGGCGAATTCACCATCTATGAGGACGAAGGCACCAACTACAACTACGAGAAGGGTCTTTCATCCAAGATAGAGATAGAATATGACGATGATGACTCTACCGTAACTATAGGTGAGCGTGAGGGCGAATTCCCTGGAATGCTCAAGGACCGCAAGTTCAATATTGTCAAGGTGGACGCTAATAATCCTAAAGCCTTCGACAAGAAGCAGAACGGCGTGATGGTCGATTACAACGGCAAAGAAGTTAAAGTTAAAATCTAATTACCTGTAGGTATGGTTTTAAGAATGCTCTATTCTTAAGGTTTGTAAGGACACCTTAATTCAAAATCATAAAACTAAGTACAGGCTGATGCACCCGCGTCAGCCTGTTTTTTATTAATTCGCCTGATTTAAATGTTAAAAACACAGAAAAACTTGCATTTAGTGAATTCATGCATTATCTTTGCATAAATTCATTGCA
>DAAL01000146.1:0-272 GCA_001701065.1 Bacteroidales bacterium GP4 | reverse complement strand
AAAACTTAAAGTCTATGAAGCGCACAAAGAAATTTAATCAAGAATGGGCTCAGGCAATCGCCCTTATGCCTTACAATCTTCAACAGTCAATAACCGATGCTATCCGCAGTTACCAGAACGACGGAGTGATGCCTGTGGGCTTGCATCCCGTGGTGGAGGCTCTGTTTATTGTCATCAAACCCACTATCGACGCACGTGCCAGGCGTTCCGCCTACCACAAAGAACGCCGTAAACGATTGAACCGCTCGCTTTCACAAGTAAGCGAAGATTTA
>DAAL01000170.1 GCA_001701065.1 Bacteroidales bacterium GP4 | reverse complement strand
CCCCAGATGACCGAAGGGGAATCTGGGGATGGGAGGAGACGGATACCCCATCCCAAATGGAGCTTCGGAGATGCGACCATGCGGAAATCATAACGACATGCATTCAAAATAATGTTTAAAAACAGATTCCGGGGTATAGCTTTGTATCGATTTTTTGATTAACTTTGCATTAGAAATAATTAATTCATTTAAGGGTCTCGCCCGATTAAGGTCGAGATTCTTATATTTTTTATTAAACATTAAAAAATTTACTTTTATGGCTATCACTTACATGACACGTGAGGGGTACAAGAAAAAAATGGATGAAATAGCTTATCTCGAAACAGTTAAGCGTCCCGAAATATCACGTGCAATCGGAGAAGCTCGCGACAAAGGCGACTTATCGGAAAACGCGGAATACGATGCCGCTAAGGAAGCGCAAGGAATGCTGGAGATGAAAATATCACAGCTTAAGGACCTTGTGGCTAATGCCCGCATAATCGATGACAGCAAACTCAACACCGAGGTCGTGCAGATTCTTAACAAGGTTAAAATCAAGAACGTAGCTAACGGAATGGTAGTGGAATACACTATCGTAGCCGACAGCGAGGCTAACCTCAAGGAGAAGAAGCTTGCTTCAAGCACTCCCATAGCCCAAGGTCTTCTGGGGCACAAGCTCGGCGAAATCGTAGAAATCAAGATTCCTGCCGGCATAGCAAAATTTGAAATCGTAGAAATATCATTCTAAGGTCATGGCTACAATATTCACTAAAATCATCAACGGCGAAATACCATCCTACAAAATAGCCGAGGACGACAAGCATTACGCCTTTCTTGACATAAACCCTGTGGCTCCGGGTCACACTCTGGTAGTTCCCAAGAAAGAGGTGGACTACATATTCCGTCTGTCGGACCAGGAACTTGCCGACTTGAACATATTCGCCAAGAAAGTGGCACTTGCCATGGAGAAAGCACTCCCCTGCAAACGCATAGGAGTCACCGTGATAGGTCTTGAAGTGCCCCACGCCCACATCCATCTCGTGCCCATCACCAAGGAGAGCGACATATACTTCTCCAAGGGCAAGATGACCCTCGAACCTCAGGAGATGGAAAGAATAGCCGAGGCTATACGCAAAGAACTATAATCCCGAAAGTCCATGCTGAAGTTTAGTCCTGAATTTTGGTCATGGATAGATGAGCATAAGAATGATGACGTGCTTAATCTGAAACTGAAGCATCAAGGCAAGCTCCGGTGGCTTGACAGTGCTTTATGTCAGATTCAAGCACGTCATTCTTGTAAAAAGAAACTCTACGATACCCTGAAAAACAACCGATTCTATTTCCCCGACACCCTATCCTCCGAACAATGCACCGGCGACAGCCTTGCCGAGTTCCACGCCTCGCTTGTGGACGAGGGCAGCACTGTGCTTGACATGACAGCCGGACTGGGCATCGACGCTTTCCACATAGCTGAAAAATGCCGTCATGTGACAGCCATCGAGCGGAAGGAAACACTATGCGAGGCTCTGAAATACAATGCCTCGGTACTCGGAATAGAGAATATAGAAATCATAAACGCCGACAGCGTACAATACATAATGGACCATCCGGCGCACTACGACACGGTGTTCATAGACCCGGCAAGAAGAGGCAACGAAGGCGAACGCATATACAACATCCGCGACTGCCAGCCGAGCGTACCAGAATTTATCGACACGCTCCGTCAGCAGTGCTCGACCCTTATAGTAAAGGCTTCGCCGATGCTCGACATCACGCAGAGCATCAAGGACTTCGACTGCCGCCCCGATATATACGTAGTGTCGGACGGAAGAGAATGCAAAGAGCTTGTGATAAAACTGGACATGACCGCCACGGAGCATACACCGGTGATAAATGTGTGGACACCAGGACGCGCCATGTTCTCGTTCACCCCCGATGAAGAGGAAAAAGCTACTGTGGATTACGGAATACCGGCACAGGGCGATTACCTGCACATACCGTCAGCCGCTATAATGAAAGCCGCGCCGTTCAAACTGCTGTCGTCACATTACGGCTTGACAAAATTAGCTCCCAACTCGCACATCTATTTCAGCGCGGAAGCTGTAGCCGATTTTCCGGGGACCATACTTAAGATAGCCAAAGCAATACCCTATACGTCAGGCAATATCAAGCGGTTTGCACGTGAATTCCCGTGCGCCGAAGTGACTACGCGCAACTTCGGGATGACTCCGAAAGAACTGATAAAAAAATTGAAAATCAAAGAAGGCGGCACTCTCCGCGTAATAGCCACTACAGCACAGAACGAAGAGAAGCTGCTTATAGTGGGCGAACCTATTTCTTCTCAAACAAGCGAGCCATAGAACGCTTGTCCTCACGCTCCTTGATGCTTTGACGCTTGTCATACTCCTTCTTACCGCGCCCGATTCCTATCACCACCTTGGCAAGCCCCCGGTCGTTGATAAACAACCTCAAAGGCACAATGGTGAATCCGGCTTCCTTGCCGTTACGCTCCAGCCGTGAAATCTCTTTCTTGTTGAGCAGCAGTTTGCGGTCACGCCGCTCGGCATGGTTATTGTAAGTGCCGTAGAAATATTCAGCTATATACATGTTCTTGATCCACACCTCCCCGTTATTGACATAACAGAAAGTGTCCACAAGACTTGCCTTGCCCTGACGGATGGATTTTATCTCGGTGCCGGTGAGAACTATTCCGGCTGTGAATGTCTCCGAAATGGCATAGTCGAAATTGGCTCTCTTATTTTTAATATTTATATCTTTGGAGTTCATGAGGAATCAACTTAATAATAGTCCGAACAAATAACTGAACAAATAAGGCGGCACAAGGATAGTCACCGCACAAAACAGGATAAACGCCACCCCCTTATTTTCATCAATGTGGAGGTATTTATTGCCAAGCCACATCACCAGAAGCACAAACACAGGCAGGAACTCGACTATCGACAGCTGCATGGGCATACAGTTCTCTATGATTTTTATAAGGGCAAGGCATGACAGGTTGTACAAAATGAATGTGTTGTAAGTGCGCTCGCTTACCTGCGTGTCAGTCATTTTCTTCAGGAAAAAAGAGAAAAGGAATGAACTCAGGAAATAAGATATCACGAATGCCACGAAAGTTATCACGACATTCTCCACGTAGATAGACACCTTGGGCGAAATAGCGTAGAGATACTGAATGAAAGCCGACAAGGATGTAATGCCCACAAGCGGATAGAATCCCTGATTCAGCAGAAACGGGACTTCCTCGTCATGACGCGCTATATTATCCCACCCTTTAAAGGGCGATACTATCAAAGTGATTAAGCAGCCTAAAAATTTCAGCATTATTTTATGACCTGATTTAATTTTGAACTGCAAAGTTAGCAATATCTATTCAAAAAATAGTAATTTTGCATTACTAAAACTTTTACAAACCGTAACAAACTTTTTAGACATTATGTTGAAGACAATTTTAGCAATCTCCGGAAAACCGGGGCTATATAAATTAATCTCTCAGGGTAAAAACATGCTCATCGTGGAATCGCTCGTCAACGGCAAGCGTCTACCGGCATACGGAAGAGATAAAATTATATCACTCGGTGACATAGCCATATACACCAGCGACGAGGACAAACCTCTGGGCGATGTACTTGAATCACTGAAAGAAAAAGCCGAGGGCAAGCCCGTGGATGTAAAAGCACTTGGCGACGATGCCGGCATCAGAGCTTACTTCAAGGAAGTGCTTCCCGACTTCGACGACGACCGCGTGTACACCGCCGACATAAAGAAGGTGTTAAGCTGGTACAATGTGCTGATTAATGCGGGCATTACCGACTTCCGTGAAGCTGAACCGGAGGCAGAAGCGACCGACGAAAAACCCGCCGAAGAGGAGAACGCCGAAACCAAAGAATAAAAAACATTGAATAAATACCGCAGGGGAGATATTTCAGTTGATGAAATATCTCCCCTGCTCTTTATTGCATGCGTTATATCCTACAGATTAAGCGGATTGCTCACCTTTTCAGGCAACAGAGCTATCGAAAGCACGTCAGACACGGTATCGACATAATGGAACGTCAGTCCCGACAGATAGATTCCGTCAATGTCAAGGATATTCTTCTCATTCTCACGTGACAGGATTATGTCAGTTATCCCGGCGCGCTTGGCGGCAAGAATCTTCTCCTTTATGCCCCCAACCGGAAGCACCTTGCCCCTCAAAGTTATCTCACCGGTCATCGCCACGCGCTCACGCACTTTACGCTGGGTGAACACCGAGACCATGGAAGTAGCCATAGTGATGCCTGCCGA
>DAAL01000024.1:5612-11054 GCA_001701065.1 Bacteroidales bacterium GP4 | reverse complement strand
ACAGCTACCGGTTCCAGTACTTTTTAAGCCGATACGCTTTCATCTCAGGCATGGAGAACCGTGAACCTTCCCCACGATTTTTTAATTGAACAAGATTGGGTAGAACCTTCAGCCGAAGAGATGCCTGACCTTGACAATCCGGTCGCCAACATACGCAGCCGCCTGAGCGCGCGAGGATTTAAAGAGATGGGCACCGGATGGTATCGTAAAGACCTTTTTATCCCGGCTGAATGGCAAGGTCGATGCATTATCCTCGATTTCGAGGGCATAATGCTCGTGGGCGACGTGTGGGTCAACGGAAAGCATGTGGGAGGCACTGATTACGGCTATCTCGGATTTGAAATTGACCTGACACCTCACATAAACTACAACACAGGCAATTCCATCTTAGTAAAAGCCGATACCGGTGCACCTGAGAACTCCCGATGGTACACCGGCGGAGGACTCTACCGTGACGTAAACTTAATCGTTAGCAACGCTGCGACCTATTTCCCCCGCCATCCTTTCTATATTACTACTCCTGAAGTGAGCCAAGAAAAAGCGTTGGTGAAGATTTTTGCGGAGGTCGCCCACTCGCCGGCAGCCAACGACACGCTTCAAGTGGACTTAACCATCAGGGACAACTCCGGCAACAAAATCGCCCGCACCCGGCGTACCGTCGTGGCACGCGCCCGAAGGGATGTGGAGCAGCATTACATTGACAGCATCACAATCGACTCGCCGCTTTTATGGGATTGCGATTCACCTCATCTCTACACGGCGGAATTCAATCTGCGGAACTCTTCAGGCGAACAAGTGGATCAAGCCGCCGAAACTTTCGGCATCCGAAAAATTGAATATTCACCCGAGTTCGGGCTGAAGCTAAACGGCAGAAAAGTGTTGCTGAAAGGCATCGCCAACCACCACACCCTTGGCGCACTTGGAGCTGCTGCCTATCCACGCGCTATAGAAAAAAGGATTCAGCTATTGAAGGAATTCGGGTTCAACCACATTAGGTGTTCCCACAATCCTTACAGCAAGTCGTTCATGGACCTGTGTGACCGATATTGCATCCTCGTGGTCGACGAGCTTTATGACAAATGGCTGACCCAGTACGCAGGCGGAAGAAAAGCCTGGAGCGATATGTGGCAACATGACATCGAGGAATGGATGAAACGTGACAGAAACCATCCTTGTGTGGTGATGTGGAGTCTCGGGAATGAACTGCAGACACTTTGGGAGATACCTTACCACGACTATGGAGTGACCCCCTACCGAATGCAGAAGGCTTTGATGGACCATTTTGACCGCACACGTCCCGTGACAGTGGCTATGCATCCTCGCGGACGCAACCATGCCACTGACTCCCTGCCGGCTCCGTTGGCATTGGAGACTGACATCGCCTCTTATAATTATAGGTATATGTACTTCCCCGGCGACTCAAAAAGATTCCCTTGGATGATATTTTATCAAAGCGAAGCCACAGCCGGAGGCATAGGTCCCAATTTCTTTGGAATGGACCTTGACCGTGTGGTCGGACTCGCCTACTGGGGAGCCATCGACTATCTCGGAGAATCCCAAGGATGGCCGGTGAAAGGCTGGGACAAGGGAGTGTTTGATATCGCGTTAAGCCCGAAGCCACAGGCATGGCACATAAGGAGCTATTTTAAGCCTGAGGAGCCGCTTGTGCGCATCGCAGTAATGGAAAGCCAGGACAATGTGATGTGGAACGATGTAAATGTAGGCACAAAAAGGCTTGTCGAGCACTGGAATTTCAAGCCGGAATCTACACTTGACATGTACACTTACACCAACGCCGACGAGGTGGAACTTTTCATCAACGGAAAGTCAATGGGACGCAAAAGCAACAACCGTCAGGATCCGGCACAGCGAAATGCAATAAAGTGGACCGGTATCCCCTACTCCAAAGGCAGTGTCAAGGTTGTTGCCTACACTGACGGAAAACCCACCGCAACCCACCGGCTTGAAACGACCGGAAAACCGGTAAAACTCATTGGCGTCCCCGACAAAGAAGGCACCGAGTGGAAGACCGACGGAATGGACCTGCTGCATGTAAAAGTATCGGCTGTCGATTCCCGGAACCGTAAAGTCAACCTCTCGGGCGAACCTCTTGAATTTAAGGTGGAAGGCGAAGCTGATATTGTAGGAGTAATCAACGGCGACCTTACAAGCCATGAACTCACGGTGGGTAACCGCCGCAATCTCTATCAAGGTGAAGCTACAGTGATACTGCGCTCCCGCACCGCCGGAGGGAAAGTGTCATTGAGCATAAACTCAAAATCGTTTAAACCCGTAAAACTTGACATTAACCATTAAATACCAATCCATATGACATTACGAACCATCTTATTATCATTGACATTGACGGGCATCGCATCATCAGGAATGACTGCCCAAAATCTTCAAAAAGGTGATTACGGCTATCTTTATTGCCACATGAGCGACCGTGGAGAGTGGACAGCCTATGCCCTCAGCCGTGACGGCTTGAACTTCAAGGACCTCATAGGAGGCGACTCCATTTTCAGCCCTTCGGAAATAGCCAAAATCGAAGGCGGCACACGCGACGCATATATCACGCGCAAGCACGACGGAAGCGGCTACATCATGGTGACGACTGACATGTGCGTGGCAAAAAGCCACAAATGGAACAATTACGGCATCGACCTGTTGACCAGCGATGACCTTATAAACTGGAAATCCACGACATTTGATTTCCGGAAAGGAGCGGAGATATTCTCCAATCCTGACGGCAAAGACCCGTATACTGATTATTCCACCATCATAAGAGTGTGGGCACCCCAGATTTTCTGGAATCCCGATTACGAATGGGACAACGGCAAAAAAGGCGGCTACATGATTTACTACTCACTGTGGAATCCCGATGCCGGCGAGAAATATGACCGCATGTACTATTCCTATGCCGACGAAAGTTTTACTACACTGACCAAGCCGCAGCTGCTCCTGGACTGGGGATACGCGACAATCGACGCTGACATAAACTACCTTCCCAGCGACGGCAAATACCACATGATGATAAAAAAAGAGGGCGGCACACCGGGTATCTTCACTTCCACCGCTCCCACCCTTCACGGACCATGGAGCGAACCCGATGACAAGGACTATGTGAACTTCGAGGGCAACAAGAACTGCGAAGGAGTATCGGCTTATCAGCTGATAGGCGATCCCACATGGTGCATAGCCTACATAGAATATTCATCCAATCCCAAGCATTACAGAATATGCCGCGCCGACGAAAACATGAAAAATTTCCACTCTCCGGTGGATATAAAAGGTGTTGGCGCGCCACAGCACGGTTCATTTATGCGCCTGACCGAGGAAGAATACAAGCGACTTGAAGAATGGAGTGACAACTACAATAAAAAATAATCATCATGCATTTACAATCAATTTTCCTTACATTAGCATCCGCGGCTATGTCATTATCAGCTATCGCCGGTACTATTTCTTCCGAAAGGAAGCAGAAACTCGACAATGACTGGCTGTTTACCCTCACTAAGGATGACAAAGGACTGCCTGTGGCTGAAAATTTCATATCAGTGGACTTGCCTCACGACTGGTCGATACTTAACGATTTCGACAGCATCTCGGCAATGGGCAATGACGGAGGATATCTCCCGGCAGGAGCAGGTAAATACGTAAAAACCATAACCGCCACCGCCGATGACCTTAAAAAGCGTCACCTCCTTTATCTGGAAGGATCCTACATGGACACCCATGTCTATGTCAACGACAGCCTCGCCGGCAATCATCCTTACGGATATTCATCGGCATTTTTTGACATGACACCCTATCTTAAAGAGGGTGAAAATAATATCACAATAACCGTAGACAATTCCAAGCAGAAGAATGCCCGATGGTACACCGGTTCCGGAATCTACCGCCATGTGTGGCTATATAACCTCGACAAAACAGCAGTAGCGCCCTGGAGCCTTTACATAACCACTCCGGAAGTGTCCGAAAACAGTTCAACGGTAAATGCCGTGTTCAACATCACCAATCCTTCACCTGACGTAAAGGGAAGCGCAAGCATCGAAAGCATTGACGGAAAAGTTCTCTACACCCTTCCCGTTACTATAAAAGATGGCATCGGCACGGTAACTTTCCGTGATAGCCAACTCGCTCTCTGGAGTCCGGAAAATCCCAATCTTTACACCATGACAATTGAATTGACTTACGGAAACGGAAATGTAGTGGACAAGGTGAGCGAAAATTTCGGTGTTCGCAGTATCTCCTATTCGGCTACCGAAGGCTTCAAGCTGAACGGCAAACCTATTCTGATAAACGGCGCATGCGCCCACAGCGACAACGGATTCTTGGGCGCAAAAAGCTATGATGCGGCTGAAGCCCGCAAAGTAAAGCTACTTAAGGACGCAGGATTCAACGCTGTCAGGACAAGCCACAACCATCCCGCTCCGGCTTTCCTTGACCAATGTGACCGCCAAGGACTTTTAGTGGTGGACGAGGCATTCGACGGATGGCGCGACTCCAAAACTCCCCACGATTACTCCACTCTCATCGACCAATGGTGGGACAAAGACATCGAGGCATTAGTGGCACGTGACAGAAACCATCCCTCCATCATCTGCTGGAGCGTGGGAAACGAAGTGATTGAACGTAAAAAGATAGAAGTTGTCAAGACAGCCCACAAGCTTGCCGAACTATGCCGCAAGCTGGATCCGTCACGCCCGGTGACAAGCGCACTGTGCGCATGGGACCCTGAATGGGACATCTACGATCCTCTTGCCGCTGAAATGGACATCGTGGGCTACAACTACATGATCCACAAGTCGGAAGAGGACCACTTGCGTGTACCCGAGAGAATAATGTGGCAAACCGAGTCCTATCCCCGCAACGCGTTCTCCAATTGGTGCAAGGTCCACGACTATCCTTATATAATAGGTGATTTTGTGTGGACCGGAATCGATTACCTCGGAGAATCAGGCATAGGTCGCCACTATTACACCGGCGACAGCGAAGGCGAGCATTACCACCGCAACCAATGGCCGTGGCATGCTGCATTCTGCGGCGACATCGATTTGATCGGAACGAGAAAGCCCATATCCTATTACCGCGAAATACTCCATTCGCCTGCCCCGGGAATGCACATGGCGGTAAAAGAACCTGACGGCTACTACGGCGAAATAAAGGAGACTCTTTGGGGAACCTACCCCACCTGGGAAAGCTGGACTTGGAACGGACATGAAGGGAAGCCCATAGAAGTGGACATAGCCTGTTCTTACCCGGCTGTGCGCCTTTACCTGAACGGCAAAGTCGTGGGCGAAAAACCCACCACACGCAATGAAGAGTTCCGTGCGGTATTCCCTGTCACCTATCAGCCGGGAACGCTTAAAGCGGTCGCACTCGACGAGAACGGCAATGAACTGGATGTGACGCAGACCATTACCACCGCTGGAAAACCGG
>DAAL01000024.1:932-5607 GCA_001701065.1 Bacteroidales bacterium GP4 | reverse complement strand
TCAGTGGACCGCCGCTCTCTCACTGCCGACAATCAGGACTTGGCGTTTGTGACAGCCGAGATTGTCGACAAGAACGGAAATGTAGTGCCTTACGCCGACAACGAGATAAATTTCACCGCTAAGGGCACCGGCACAGTCGAAGCCACCGGAAGCGCTGACATTAAAGACACTGTAGGCTACCACAATCCATCCCGCAAAGCTTGGAAAGGTCGTGCCATGGCAATAGTAAAGGCATCGGACCGTCCCGGAAAGATTTCGGTCAAAGCCACATCCCCTGCCTTTAAAGGAGCATCCGTGACTCTACAGTCCCGATAACATAATTTTGCATTCCATTACGCCCACCCGGTCTAAACATTTGGACCGGGTGGGTTGTTTTATATCCAAGAATAGGCATAATGTTGATCGTGTTAAGTAACAACTACTTTAAATAAAAGGTAATACGCCAAGATAATAATGCCGATTTTAGGTTAGTAAATCATTTCAAATCATCATGTTATGACTTTAAAAAATGCAAGCAGACACTCTTCTAAAAAACTATCAGCATTCTGGAGTGCGTCAACACATCATTTAATTCTTCGCAAGCCCAGTAAGTTGGGTTGGTGCGTCATTATTCTGATTCTTTTAGGTATAGGAGCCGCTATATATTTCTTTACACGCCCCAAACCGGTAGTCACAGTATTGCCTACGGTGGAAGTGGAAGCCGCACAGACTGAGAATGTCGACATATTCGGTGAGTATGTGGGACGCATCAGGGCGCAGCAGTTCGTGGAGATACGCGCACGCGTGGAAGGCTACCTTGAAAAGATGCTCTTCTCCGAAGGCACATATATAAAGAAGGGGCAGACCCTTTTCATTATCGACCCTACCCTTTACAGGGCACACGTGCAGAAAGCAAAAGCACAACTCAACAAAGCCCGCGCGCAGGCATTGAAAGCCGAGCGCGACCTCAACCGCATACGTCCTCTATATGAACGGAACGCAGCGTCACAACTCGACCTTGACAATGCAGTCGCCGCTTACGAAACAGCAAATGCGGAAGTGGTAGTAAGCGAAGCCGACCTCACGCAGGCACAGTTGACTCTTAGCTACACCACTGTAAAATCACCCATCTCCGGCTACATCTCGGAACGAAGCGCCGATATAGGCACATTGGTGGGTCCCGGCGGAAAATCACTTCTCGCCACTGTGGTCAAGAGCGACTCCGTAAGAGTGGATTTCTCCATGACCGCGCTTGACTACCTTAGCAGCAAGTCACGCAACGTGAAGTTAGGCGCACAGGACGATGAGCACAAGTGGGACGCTTATGTCACCGTGACACTCGCCGACGGCAGCGAATATCCCCATAAAGGCATAGTTGACTTCGCCGACCCGCAGGTGGATCCCAACACCGGGACATTCTCCGTGCGCGCCGAGATGCCTAACCCCGACCACACTCTTCTTCCCGGCGAATATACTAAGGTGAGAGTGCTACTCGACGTGAGGGAAAATGCAGTAAAAGTGCCGTCAAAAGCTGTCGTTGTGGAAAAAGGCGGGGCATTCGTCTACATAGTCCGTCCTGACAGCGTTGTCGAAAAGCGTTTTGTAGAGATAGGACCGCAGATTGAAAACTCATTCATCATCGAACGAGGTGTCGTGGGCGGCGAGAATGTGGTTGTGGAAGGATACCACAAACTAAGCCACGGCATGAAGGTAAATCCCATATATGAGTCAGGCGCACCCGACACTAAAAGCCGGACTAACATAGTTAAAACTGATTCAGTGAGCGGAAAGGAGGGATAAGAGGTTATGAAACGAAATTTTTTCCTTGACCATCCGGTACTTTCAATCGTAATCTCGATTGTGATATTCATCGTGGGAGGCATAGGGCTTGCGCTCCTGCCGGTGGACCAGTATCCACCCATCGTGCCTCCGGCTGTGAAAGTAACGGCATCCTATCCCGGTGCCGACGCTTTGACCGTGACCCAGGCTGTGGCTACACCTATCGAACAGGAACTTAACGGCACTCCCGGCATGATCTACATGTCATCGTCAAGTTCCAACTCCGGCGGATTCACCGCAATGGTCACATTCGACATCGACACTGACCCTGAACTTGCTGCTGTCGACATCCAAAACCGCATAAAGCAGGCTGAGTCACGTCTTCCTGCGGAAGTGGTGCAGAACGGCATATCGGTGGAAAAAGCCACGACAAATAAGCTCATGACCATAACCATCCTATCCAATGACACGAAATATGATGAAATATACCTGAGTAATTACACTACACTCAACATAATCGACCTTCTGCGGCGTATTCCCGGTGTAGGAAGCGTGAGCAATGTGGGCGGTCGATATTATGCCATGCAGATTTGGGTGTCTCCCGATAAACTTGCCAACCTCGGCATCACCGTGCAGGACCTTCAGAGCGCACTAAAGGACCAGAACCGAGAATCAGCGGCAGGTGTATTGGCACAAGCTCCGATGAACGGCATCGATGTAACCGTCCCCATCATTGCGCGCGGTCGACTGTCGTCGGTAAAAGAATTCGAGGACATTGTAATTCGTGCCAATAGCGACGGCTCTGTCATCCGCATGAAGGACGTGGCGAGAGTGTCGCTTGAAGCTCAGTCTTACTCCACCGAGAGCGGTATAAACGGCGGCAATGCAGCGGTAGTGAACATCAATATGCTCCCCGGCTCCAACGCCATGGATGTAGCGGAAGCGGTAAAGAAGGAAATGGAGGAAATCAGCAAGAATTTTCCCGAAGGAATATCTTATTCCATACCTTTCGACATGACCACTTATATCTCCGAATCCATCCATCACGTGTACCGCACATTCTTCGAGGCACTCCTGCTTGTGATTATTGTGGTGTTCCTTTCGCTACAGAACTGGAGAGCCACTCTTATCCCTATCATTGCAGTGCCCATTTCGTTGGTAGGTACATTCGGAGTAATGCTTGTGTTCGGATTCTCGCTCAACATGCTCACTCTTCTCGGACTTATCCTTGCCATAGGTATAGTCGTGGACGATGCCATAGTGGTGGTGGAGAATGTGGACCGCATCATGAACAGCCGTCATCTGTCGCCGTTTGAGGCAACGCGTGAGGCTATGGGCAACCTCGGAAGTGCGCTTATAGCCATGTCGCTGGTGCTATGCGCGGTTTTCGTCCCTGTCAGCTTACTGCCGGGTATCTCCGGACAGCTTTATCGTCAGTTCACCATCACCATTGCCGTGTCAGTCATCATCTCAACCATAGTGGCGTTGACGTTATCCCCGGTCATGTGCGCAAAGCTGCTCCAGCCTAAAAGCAAGAAGAAAAAATGCAAGTTCTTCCGTCTCATAAACCATTGGCTTAATAAAGGCAATAACTTCTATTGCCGCATGATACGCCGTGCGCTCAACTGCCCGCGCCGCATGTATGCCATCTTCGGCATGGCGCTTGTGTTCATCTGGTTCATGAACCGAGTGATGCCACAAAGCTTCATGTCGCCCGAGGACCAAGGTTACTTCACCGTGGAGCTTGAACTGCCGGAAGGCGCTACTCTTGAACGCACACGCGAAGTCACAGAGCAAGCCATGGAGTACCTCATGAATGACCCTGATGTAGAATATGTGCTTGATGTGAACGGTTCGTCGCCGCGTGTAGGCACCAACCAAGCCCACTCTAACCTCACCGTGATTCTTAAACCGTGGGAGGAACGCTCCACGCAGGATATAGCAGAAATACGTGAACGAATAAGGGAAGAATTCTCGAAATATCCCGAGAGCAAAGTGTACATCTTCACTCCCGCCATTATTCCGGGCTTGGGAACGTCAGGCGGTTTCGAGATGGTGCTCGAAGCACGCAGCGGAGCCACTTACGAGGATCTCCAGCAAGCCATGGACACTCTGCGCCATTATGCGGCTTCGGCTCCGGAACTCACCGAACTGTCATCGTCCATGCAGACTGACATTCCCCAGCTCTACTTTGAGGTGAACCGCGACAAAGCCAAGATGCTTGGAATACCGGTAAGCGACATCTTTTCCACGATGAAAGCTTTCACCGGCTCCATATACGTCAATGACTTCAACATGTACAACCGCATCTACCGCGTGTACCTGCAGGCTGAAGCTCCTTACCGTTCCAACAGGGAAAACCTCAACCTGTTCTTCGTGAGGGGAGCCGACAAAGTGATGGTTCCCATCACCACCCTCGGCACCACAAGCTTCACCACCGGACCCGGTACTATAGGGCGTTTCAACATGTTCAACTCAGCCACCATATCAGGCGAAGCCGCCAAAGGCTACAGCACAGGACAAGCTATGGCTGCGCTTGAACGCATTGCCCGTAACCATCTGCCCGAAAACATCGGGGTGGAATGGAGCGGACTTTCTTACCAGCAGAAACATGAATCAGGCAACACAGGACTGGTGCTGGGACTGGCGTTTCTGTTCGTGTTCCTTTTCCTTGCTGCGCAGTACGAAAGCTGGACAGTACCCCTTGCGGTGATTCTGTCGCTCCCCATAGCCGGCGTAGGCGCATATCTCGGCATATGGATCACCGGACTTGAAAACAACATCTATTTCCAGATTGGGCTTGTGATGCTCGTGGGGCTTGTGGCGAAAAACGCCATCCTCATCGTGGAATTTGCGAAAGAAGGTGTCGACAAGGGCGATGATGCCGTTCATGCCGCGCTCACAGCTGCTCGACTCC
>DAAL01000024.1:0-886 GCA_001701065.1 Bacteroidales bacterium GP4 | reverse complement strand
GGTGTTTGCCGACGGTCCCGGCTCGGCGGCTCGGCGCGACATAGGCACGGGAGTATTCTTCGGAATGTTAGTCGCAATCACGGTGGGAATAGTGTTTGTGCCATTCTTCTTTGTGGCAATAGATAAGGCGACACGCCGTATAAGACGCAAAAAGCATAATAAACATCAACTTTCGGAATCAAAATGAGAAAACAGCTTGCCTACTACATAATATCGCTCAGTTCGCTCGTCGCCGTCACAGGATGTTCCGGGACGAGAAATCTGACACCCGTGAATCTTGACACCCCGGCTGAACTTGTCATGGGGCAAAATGACTCACTCACTATCGCCGACATGGACTGGTGGCAGTTCTATACTGACTCGTCGTTGCAGACCATCATAAACAAAATGCTCGACAACAACCGTGACCTCATGATGGCTACAGCCAAAATCGAAGAACTGCGGGAACTTTACGGAGTGGCGAAATCCAACATGCTCCCAACCGTCTCGGCGCTTGCCGGAGCCAACCACGAGACTAACGACTACCACAACAAAAAACATGTGGATGACCCGGAATTTGATTTAAAAGCCACTGTAAATTGGGAATACAATATCCTCGGTGCGCAGAACTGGTCAAAGAAAAAAGCAGCCGCGCAGTTCATGGAATCGGTCGACAATCAGCGCGCACTCCGCATGTCGCTTATAGCCGCCACGGCAACAGCTTATTTCAATCTCATCGCGCTTGACAATGAACTTTCCATAGCAAAGCGCACCCTCGCCACCCGGCAGGAAGGAGTGGAACAGGCACGGCTCCGCTTCGAAGGCGGTCTTACATCCGAGACCGTTTTTCAGCAGGCGAAGGTGGAATACGCCTCGACCGCCGCGCTCATCCCTGACATCGAACGGC
>DAAL01000141.1:12329-15608 GCA_001701065.1 Bacteroidales bacterium GP4 | reverse complement strand
TGTAATTTCATCCATTGTCGCAATGACAATGGGCTGCGGCTCCTTCACGGGGTTTACCGCCACAGCCGAAAATCTTGACAATACTTACATGATTAATCCCATGTTGTGGGCTGATGTTCCCGATCCCGACGTAATCAGGGTAGGGGATTACTTCTATATGGTGTCGACCACCATGCATCTGATGCCGGGCTGTCCGGTGATGCGTTCGACCGACTTGACCAACTGGGAGGTGATAAGCTACGTGTTTGATACTCTTAACGACACACCCAACTATGATCTCAACGGCGGCACAGTGTACGGAAAAGGGCAGTGGGCAACATCGCTCCGCTATAAAGACGGTGTGTTTTATGTGCTTTTTTCGCCCAATGACCAGCCTTACCGCTCCTATATATATAAGACAACCGATCCGGCAGGCAAATGGGAGCTTATATGCCGCACCGACCATTTCCATGATTCGTCGCTTCTCCTTGACGATGACGGAAGAGTGTACGTGATTTCAGGTTCCGGCAAGCTGAATCTACGAGAGCTTAATCCTGACCTCAGCGGAGTGAAGGAGGACGGAGTGAACGAAACCATCATAATCCCGCAGGACGAATACAGCCGCGGACTTCACGAAGGAAGCCGCGCTGTGAAATACAACGGCAAATATTATATAATGGTGATAGCATGGCCGGGAGGAGGCGCACGCCGCCAGTTGTGCTACCGCGCCGATAAGATTACCGGACCTTACGAGCGTCAGGTGGTTCTGATGGACCAATTTGCCGGATTCCCTTATCTTGCTCAGGGCACAATCGTGGACGACGCATCGGGCAACTGGTGGGGCGTGATATTCCAGGACCGCGGCGGAGTAGGGCGCGTGCTCACTCTCATTCCGTGTGAGTGGAGGGATGGCTGGCCTATGCTTGGCGACAGCAACGGCAAAGTTCCGTTGACGGTGAAAAAGCCGGTCGCAGGTTCGGAGGTTAAATCCATCGTAGTGTCAGATGACTTCCAGTCAGACAAAATGAACATAAACTGGCAGTGGAACCACAATCCCGACAACGCGCTGTGGTCGCTCAAGGAGAAACCCGGAAATCTGCGTCTTCGTACCGGCAAAGTCGTTTCCAACCTTTACGAAGCCCCGAACACTCTCACCCAACGCATGGAGGGACCGAAATGCTGCGGAACCGTAAAAATCGACTTGAGCAACATGAAGGACGGCGATGTTGCCGGCTTCGGAGCTTTCAACGGACATTCCGGACTGCTTTCAGTGATAAACCGCGACGGCAAGAAGAGTCTTGTGCTTTCACAAACCCAGGTGAACTTCAAGCGTGACAGCAAAATCATAGACACCGTGGATGAATCGGAACTGTTCCGCGCCGAATTGTTGGGCAACGACATCTACCTGCGCATAAACGCCGATTTCTGCCTCGGACAGGACATAGCCACATTCGCATACAGCGAGGACGGAGAAACGTGGAACGATATTCCCGAGCAGTTCAAAATGCGGTTTGACTACACGCGTTTGTTCATGGGAACAAAATTCGCGATATACAATTATGCCACCAAAGCGGCAGGAGGCTACGTGGATGTGGATTACTTCCGCTACAACCGCGAACCTAATGTTCCGACGCTTGCCGAATCCACCGTTCACCGGTCGGTAGTGCTGGGGACGCATGATTAAACAACTTTAACTATTAGGCTATAATTTAAGGTAAGAAGATAATTGGTTAAAATGTAAATGTAAAAATGTTAGTATTGATTTGTTTTAAGGTTAATGCCTCTATGAAGAATTGACACATTCAGTCGGGCAATGAGTCGTAAAAAATGCGACTCATTGCAACGTACTGATAATCATCTTAATGCTAATTTTGTGTTACATGAGCAAAGAAATTTGTTACATTTTTCCGGCTATGTGAAACCGACTTAAAGATATATGTTACACCATTAGTGATATGGTTCAACTATAATAAAGTAATTTTACCAAAGATTAACCAAACCATCATGAAGCAAACTTATTTACTTCTCACATTGTGCTTGCCAATAATTGCCCAGAGTTGCAGTAGTGGAAAAGCAGCGGCTGAAATCGAACCCCAGGAATCGGCTGCCATCTTCTCGTCCTTTAACTACAAGGGGTGCGACAGCATCTATGCCGCCGAAGCCCTGAACGACGAGAGCGCGTTCTTCAACCCGATACTCCCGGGATGGTATTCCGATCCTTCCATCTGCACCAACGGAGAAGGGGATTACTTCCTTGCCACTTCCACTTTCACTTACTTCCCCGGCGTGCCTTTGTTCCACAGCCGCGACCTCGTCAACTGGGAACAGGTGGGCAACATCCTTGACCGCCCTTCGCAGTTAGTCAACATGAAAGGGCAGCATGTGAGCGGTGGTATCTTTGCTCCCGACATCAAATACAATCCCGCCAACAAGACTTACTACATGGTCACCACCAATGTGGGAGCCGGCAATTTCTTCGTGAAGACACAGGACCCGTTCGGCGAATGGAGCGATCCCATCATGCTTCCTGAAGTAGCCGGCATAGACCCGTCGTTCTTCTTCGACAACGACGGCAAAGCCTACATCGTAAACAACGACGACGCTCCTGACGGCAAAGCCGAATATCCCGGTCACCGCACAGTGAGGGTAGTGGAATTCGACACCACAACCGACAAGTGCGTGGGCGAACGCAAAATCGTAGTTAACAAAGGCTGCCGTCCCGAAGAAAAACCTATCTGGTGCGAAGGTCCACACATATATAATATAGACGGCGTGTATTACCTCATGACTGCCGAAGGCGGAACAAGCGACTGGCACAGCGAGGTGATATACCGCGGACCCACACCTTTCGGTCCTTACACCCCATGGGAAGGAAACCCCATCCTCACTCAGCGTCATCTTGACAAAAACCGTCCCCAGCCCGTCACCTGCGCCGGTCACGCCGACCTCGTTCAGGCTAAAGAAGGCGACTGGTGGGCAGTGTTCCTGGCTTGCCGCCCCATCGACGGCGAATTCGAGAACCTGGGACGTGAAACATTTATGGTTCCGGTGAGATGGACCGACGACAAATGGCCTTACCTCACAACCGGCGACGAAGTAGTGCCCACAGTGCTGCGCCGCGAAGGAGTGAAACGCAATAACGAAAAAGCCACCTTCGGCAACTTTGAAAAGAACTACACATTCACTGACACCGTGCTGGGTCATGAGTGGATGACTCTCCGCGAACCGGTGTCGACCCACGTGTCACTGACCGCAAACCCCGGCTACCTCACCCTCAACTGCGCTCCCATTAACAGCACC
>DAAL01000141.1:0-12301 GCA_001701065.1 Bacteroidales bacterium GP4 | reverse complement strand
GCGTCCAGCACCACAACTACGAATGCTGCACCCGCATGGTGTTCCGCCCCTCCAAGCCCGAGCAGTGCGCCGGACTCATGATATATAAGGACGAGGCACACCATTACCTGCTTGCCCGCGGGCTCAACGAAGCTTCCCACTGCATCTACCTCAGCAAGGTGGGTCGTGAAGGCTCCGAAACCCTCGGCTCAGCCGACATAGACGATACACTTCCCTCAGTTGACCTCAAGGTGGTGTCCAAAGGCAAAACCCTTGACTTCTACTACTCGACCGACAATGCCGACACCTGGAATCTCCTGGTTGCCGATGTCGACGCACGTTACACATCGACAGCCGACACCGGCGGTTTCACCGGCTCTACCATCGGTCTATACGCTACGGACAAGAGATAAACAACTTTATACTTAACCCTAAAACTTTAGATGCCAATCAAGAAAAGACAGAATGACTTACAAACCTGAACATTGACGCACGCTCCAAGAGGTGTGTCTTGATTAAACCAAAACCAATCCATTTATTAACACTAAACTAAAAACAATGACAAATGTAAAGAATCTTATTCGATGCATTTCGTTCCTTATGATGTTTGTTTTCGCCGGGGCTATGACAGCCTATGCGCACACTGTCAGTGGAACTGTAATTGACGACACGGGGGAACCGTTAATCGGTGCTACTGTGTCATTGAAAGGTAATCCTGCTATAGGCACGGCTACCGATCTTGACGGTAATTACACCCTTCAGATTCCTGATGGGAAAAACGCCGTCTTAGTATACTCATTTATTGGTATGTTGCCCAAAGAAGTCAAAGTTGAGGGCAAAACCAAAATCGACGTGACCCTTGTCACCAACACTGCCCAGCTCGAAGAAGTGGTGGTTGTGGGTTACGGTCAGCAGAAGAAAGCATCAGTGGTGGGTGCTATCACCCAGACCACAGGCGAGGTGCTCGAACGCGCCGCCGGTGTGCATGACATCAGTGCCGCGTTGACCGGTAACCTCCCCGGTGTGATCACAGTGCAGTCATCAGGTATGCCCGGTGACGAAAGCGCCAAAATCACCATCCGTGGTGCCAGTTCTTGGAACAACTCTGACCCGCTTGTCCTTGTCGACGGTATCGAACGCGACATGAACAGCGTGGATGTAAGTTCCGTAAAATCAATTTCTGTACTTAAGGACGCATCCGCCACTGCCGTTTACGGTGTGAAGGGTGCTAACGGTGTTGTCCTCATCACAACCAAGCGTGGTGAAGAGGGTCGCGCCAAAATCGATGTAGGCTTCACCGCCACATTGAAGACTGTGTCAAAGCTTCCTAACAAAGCCGACTCTTACGACGCTTTGGCTGCTTTGAACAAGGCTGTAGCTCATGAAGTTACCGTACTTCCCACTTCATGGGACCACATGACACCTTACGCAGTTCTTGCCAAGTACCGCAATCCCGCCAACCTTGAGGAATACGAACGTTACCCCAACGTTGACTGGCAGGATGAACTCTTCAAGAAGAGCGCAATGGCATATAACGGCAACGTGTCCATCAGCGGTGGTACCAAGTTTGTGCGTTACTTCGCAGTCATCGACTTCGTTCATGAAGGCGACTTGTTCCGCAAGATGGAGTCAGGACGTGGATATTCCGCAAACTTCGGTTATAACCGTATCAATGCCCGTTCTAACCTTGACTTCTCTATCACACCTACCACTACATTCAAGGTGAACATTGCCGGTTCAAGCGGTCAGCGTAACTCAACAACTCCTGACGGCGGCGGTTCATTCGACCAGGGCAACTGGCAGAACCAGCAGATTTGGGCAGGTGTCTACAACATCGCTCCCGACGTGTTCCGTCCCAAATATTCCGACGGCACTTACGGCTACGATCCTTTGCACATGAACGTAACCAACTCTGTTGAAAAACTGTCATTAAGCGGTTCTTACAAGAACACCAACACCCGTATCAACACTGACTTCGTGCTTGAACAGGACTTACGCTTCATCACTCCCGGTCTTAATTTCCGCGGTATGATCTCTTGGGACAACAGCTTCGTTGAAGCACAGCGCGGTGTTAACGACCTTTATCATGATCCTTTGCACAAGTGGATCAACCCCAAAACAGGCGAAGTCATGATTAAAGAAAGTGCAGACAATGCCACCAAGTTTGACCCGAGTCCCGATCCCTGGACCCTATGGAACGGTGAAGTTCAGAACCGTTCAACAATGCGTAACCTGAACTATCAGCTTCAGCTTAACTGGAACCGTGAATTCGGACAGCACACAGTAGGTCTTACCGGTGTTTGGACCCGTCAGGAAACCGCTATCGGTAACATGATTCCTATCCACCGTGAGGACTGGGTGTTCCGTGCCACCTACAACTTCGCTGACCGCTACTTCGTTGAGTACAACGGCGCTTACAACGGTTCCGAGAAGTTCGGTAAAGGCTACCGCTTCGGTTTCTTCAACTCAGGCGCTATCGGATGGCGTCCTTCTCAGGAAAAGTTCTGGACCAACCTCGGTCTTAACAACTGGTGGGAAGAACTTAAGATCCGTGCATCTTACGGTGAAATCGGTGACGACACCGGTGACCGCTTCCTTTATATGGACCAATGGGCTTACGGTGGTATAACCAAGATGATTACAGGCGGTTACGGCAATGATGGAGCTTCTCCTTATCAATTCTACCGCTTAGCCGTTCTCGGTAACCCCGATGCTCACTGGGAAAAGGTTAAGAAGATGAACCTCGGTATCGACTTCTCATTCCTTAATAATATGATTGCCGGTACTGTCGAGCTATTCAAGGACAAGCGTAACGACATCCTTATCAACGGTAACGACCGTTCGATGCCTTCTTACTTCGGACAGACTCCTCCTACCGCCAACCTTGGTAAAGCTGAAGTGAAAGGTTACGAATTTGAACTTCGTTTCAGCAAGCAACTGAACCATGACTTGCGCATCTGGGCTAATGCAAGCATGACTCACGCAGCCAACAAGATTATCGAACGCGATGACCCCGAACTGAAACCTGCTTATCAGAAACAGGCAGGCTACGCTATCGGTCAGACTCGTTCTCACATCAGCGGTAACTTCTTAGGTTCAATGGATGAACTCATCGGTGCTCCTGCTCACGATGTCAACGGCGACCACCGTCTTCCCGGCGACTATTATATCGTCGACTTCAACGGCGACGGTAAAGTCGACGTTCAGGACTCCGCTCCTTACGGATATTCGGCTACTCCTCAAAATACTTACAACGCCACTGTCGGAGTTGAATGGAAAGGCTTCAGCGCATTCGTTCAGTTCTACGGTGTTACAGGCGTTACCCGTGACGTAGGTCTTACCAGCTTCTACAACACCACCCACAACGTTTACAATCTTGGAAAATGGTGGAACGGCGACGACCTTAACGGTGATGTCATTATCCCGCGTTATTATTCTCAGGTAAGTAGCTACAGCAATGGTACTCAGTATCTTTACGACGGTTCTTACATCCGCTTGAAGAATGCCGAAATCGCTTATACTTGGACTAAGGGTTGGATCAAATCCCTTGGTATTGACTTCTTGAAGGTTTACCTCAACGGTAATAACCTGTGGCTCTGGACACGCATGCCTGACGACCGCGAGTCTAACTTCTCAGGAGGTTCAGGTTCAGGTGCTTATCCTACCATGCGTCGTTTCAACCTCGGTATTAAGTTCAATCTTTAAAAATTAAGATTATAACTATGAACAAAATATTTAAGTCATTTGCCGCTGTCGCTATGGGACTTACCGCTGTGGTGGGTTTCACCTCCTGTGAGGATTATCTTGACAAGGAGCCGGGTACAGATGTGTCGGCAGATACCCCGTTTAAAAACTTTACTAACACGCAGGGTTACATTGAGGAAATCTACAACTGTATTCCTGATAAAGCAAAATGCTGGTGGACAACCTCTTGGAACCTCGGAGAGGACGAAATCACCACCCCTCAAGGTGAGGCTGAACGCGTCATGTCCACTCAAGTGGATATAGGCAACTTCTGGGCTTGGCAGACCAATAACCAGTTCTGGTTTGCAAGCAATAACTCTGACCCTACAAAAACAGGTAACGAGACTGACTTCAACCACCGTCTATATGGACATGCATGGTATTGCATCTCCAAAGTGAATACAGCATTGGAGAAACTCGACGAAAACTTCGTGGGAACAACTGAAGAGAAGAACTTCCTCCTCGGTCAGCTCTACTTCTTCCGTGCATGGTGGCACTTTGAGATGATGCAGTTCCTCGGCGGTCTTCCTTATGTAAACAAGTCGATCGGTTCCGGTGAATCTCCTCGTTTGCCCCGTCTTTCTTATACTGAATGCGCTGACTCGGCAGCACTCGACTTCCGTCGCGCCGCTGACTTACTGCCTATCGACTGGGATAACACCACCATAGGTAAAAAGACATTCGGTAAGAATGAATTGCGCTTGACTAAGATTACCGCCCTTGCTTATCTGGGCAAGAACTATCTCTGGGCTGCAAGCCCGTTGATGCAGCACGGCGCGCAGACCGGCGGCGGCCACACTTACGACTATAGCCATGATTACGCACAGCTTGCAGCTGACGCTTTCGGCGAACTTATCAATCTTGTGGAGTCAGGACAGACTCAGTACGAGCTTGCCAAATTCGACTATGAGAATGTATATGACCACAAAAAGTCAAGCGGCGTGGACTTCAGCTATAGCGAGTTGTTCTGGACTTCAGGACGTAACTGGCTCCAGCCCGGCGGTAAAGAAGCTCTTCTCCGTGGTCCCGGCTATGCTTGGTCACACGTGCGCTGGAACTACAGCCGTACTTTCGGTCCTTACCAGATTTGCGAACGTGACCCGCACTTCCATCTTCCCACAGCCAACTACGTGGCTAACTACGGTATGGCTAACGGTCTTCCTCTTGACGATCCCGATTCAGGATTTGATCCCAAGCATCCGTTCAAGAACCGTGACCCGCGTTTCTACCACGATATCGTGTTTGACGGTGTGAAATACATTAATGGTGAGGCTAAGGGCGCTGACGCTCCTTTCAAATACGCTCCTCTTTACACCGGAGCACCGGGACGTGACATCACCAATGGCTCACGTACCGGCTACTGGATGCAGAAGCTCGTTCCTCACACAGCCAACAAGATTGACGCACAGGATGAATACGGTGCTAACCCCAATGCTTACATCCCTTATATGCGTCTTGCCGATGTATATTTGATGTATGCTGAAGCTTGCGCGGTTCTTGGCGGTCCTACAGGAAAATCGTCCAAGTGCAGCCTCACCTCTATCGACGCTCTCAATGTGCTTCGTGACCGTGTGGGCGCAGGACATGTTTCCACCAAGTATTCAGGCAATCAGTACATGGACGAAGTTCGCCGTGAACGCGCCGTTGAGCTTGCCTTTGAAGGCTTCCGTTTCAACGACCTTCAGCGTTGGTTGCTCCTCACTGAGCCTAAGTACACAGTTAAGACTTCTCAGGAATTTCTCCGTGTTGAAGATGATTCATTCTTTGAAGGAAATGATCCTGCTGAGGCAGAAGTGGCTGAGTTCCGTCAACAGGTTATTCTTACCCGTAACTTCGATGCCAAGCATTATTGGTTCCCGTTGCTCCGTGAGGATACCTACATCTACGCTGAGTTTGCACAAAACCCGGGATGGTAATAAGCTGATTAATCTTAACCATTACACAGTAAAAATATGATATCAAAATATAAAATAATTCTTCCAGTGGCAATAGGAGCATCGGTGTTTGCCCTTGATGCTTCAGCCGCTGCGGATGAACCTAACGATAGCTTGAACGCTGAAAACCAGATTCAACTGGCTTACCGCACTATCGACAAGAACGATGTGCTCGGCGGCGTTGAGGTGCTTGATATAGAGAATCTCATGAAGAAGAACTACATCAATGACATCAACAATTCCACTATTTCAGGTTATGTGTCAGGTTTCAACGGCAACTCGCTTTGGGGTATGGACGCTGACAATGATCAGGGCTTCCTGGTGCTCATAGACGGTGTTGCACGTGACATGAACAATGTTTCAGCCACTGAAGTTAAATCCATAACTTTCATGAAGGGCGCTCAGGCTGTTGTGCTCTACGGTAGCCGTGCCGCCAAGGGTGTGATCTACATCACTACCAAGCGCGGTCATGAGGGTCCCCTCCGCATTGACGTTCGCGCCAATACCGGATGGCATGTGGCTAAGTCTTATCCCGAATATCTCGGATCAGCCGAGTACATGACCCTCTACAACGAGGCTCGTGCCAACGACGGTCTTGCTCCGGCATATACACCCGAACAGATCTACAACACATCCGCTAAGGTTAATCCTTACCGTTACCCTGACGTGAACATGTACTCGTCAGAGTTTATGCGTAAGGCTTACAACCGCAGCGACGCTACAATGGAAATATCCGGCGGTAACGAGCGTGCGCGCTTCTACACCAACATCAACTATTACCGTGTGGGTGACTACCTGAAATACGGCGAGTCAAAGGACAACTACACTGACCGTTTCAGTGTACGCGGTAATGTCGATGTGAACATCACCGACTGGATTAAAGCTTATGTGAACGCTGACGCTACATTCTACGGCGCGCGTTCAGCCCACGGCAACTACTGGGAAGCAGCTTCTACTTTCCGTCCCAACCGTATCACTCCGCTGATTCCCATCAGCCAGATTGATCCAGGTGCGCTTGAGTCGCTTGAACTTGTAAACAGCGCGTCACATCTTTACAACGGATGTTTCCTTGCAGGTACTCAGATTGACCGTACCAATATCTTTGCCGAC
This sequence comes from Bacteroidales bacterium GP4, assembly GCA_001701065.1. Classification (GTDB taxonomy): domain Bacteria; phylum Bacteroidota; class Bacteroidia; order Bacteroidales; family Muribaculaceae; genus Muribaculum. The sequence continues at coordinate 5,534 of DAAL01000141.1, read as the reverse complement.
TATCTCGCCAAGGGTTACAACAAGTTCACAAGCCGTCAGTTCCAGTTTGATACCGGTGTTGACCTTGATTTGAGCATGTTGACCAAGGGCTTGACCTTCGGCACCCGTTTCGCTGTCGACTACGCTACATCTTACAATTCAAGCTATACCGACACTTATGCCACCTATATCCCCACTTGGAGCACTTTCAACGGCTATGACGTGATTACCTCTATAGCCATTGAAGGAAAGGACGAGCATAATGGTATTCAGAACATCTCCGATTCAAAGAGCCGCCAGACCATCTCTTGGTCAGGTCAGTTTGACTACAACCGCACTTTCGCCGATGTTCACAACTTCCATGCTCTTGCATTGGCAGCCGGATGGCAGCGTACTACTGCCGGTGAGTATCACCGCACCAGCAGCGCCAACATCGGTTTTGAAGTTGACTATAACTATGACCACCGCTACTATGCCGACCTCTCGCTTGTAGGACTCCATTCATCCAAACTTGCTCCGGGTCACCGTCAGGCATGGTCACCTTCAGCTACTTTGGGATGGCGCATCTCTCAGGAGGATTTCCTTATTGATAATCCTATGGTCAACAACTTGATGCTGTCAGTATCAGCTTCAAATGTTAAGTCTGACATAGATATCCCCAACTATTATCTTTATGCTACTCATTTCACTACCGGCGGATGGTACGAATGGGCTCCCGGTGGAGGTCCTGCCGCTTATCCTGCCCGTGGTGGTAATCCCGACCTTGGTTTTATTTCACGTAAGGAATTCACCGCTTCACTCCGCGGTACTTTCTTCAACAATCTTATGGACTTGAACGCTCAGTTCTTTACCTATAAGTTTGACGGATTGTTGATCAACAACTCTTCCAAGTTCCCCACTTACTTCTCTACTTACTATCCTGAATCAAGTTTTGCTCCTTATATTAATAATGACGCAAACACCCGCACAGGTTTTGATTTCGGTGTGAACTTCAAGAAAGAGGTGGGCGAAGTAAATCTTCAACTCGGTGTCACCGGTACTTATTATGAAACCAAAGCTTCCAAGCGTGACGAAGTGCATGAATATGACTATCAGTACCGCGAAGGTCAGCCCATCGACGGTATCTGGGGTTACAAGTGCCTCGGTTTCTTCGCCACTGACGAAGAAGCAGCCGCTGCCAACCAGGACGCTCTCGGTAGCTCTAACCTGAAAGCCGGCGACCTTAAGTATGCCGACATCAACGGCGACGGTAAAGTTGACACTAACGACCAGGTGTTCCTCGCCAAGGGCGGATGGTACGGCGCTCCTTTCTTCATGGGCGTGAACATCACCGCTCAATGGAAAGGCTTCACCCTCTTCATCCATGGATTGGGAAGCTTCGGCGGACACGGTATGCTTAACGACAACTCTTACTACAAGATGGTGGGCGACAACAAGTACTCGGCTATCGCACGCGACCGCTGGACTCCCGAGACAGCAGCCACTGCCACCATGCCCCGCTTGACTACCACTAACGGAGCCAACAACTACGTTGCTTCCGACTTCTGGTTGTACAGCACTGATCGCTTTGATCTTGACAAAGTACAGCTTACCTACGACTTCCCCTCATCCATTATTCATGGTATCGTAAAGGGTCTTCAGGTATATGTTAGTGGTGATGATTTGCTTACTATAGGTAAAAACCGCAAAATTATGGAAAGGAATGTGGGCAGTGCTCCTCAGTCACGTTTCTATAACATTGGCGCAAAAGTAACTTTCTAAAATGATGAAAATGAAAAATATAGCAAAATATATCGTCATTGCTTCTTGTTTGGCTACTACTTGGTCATGTGATGACCTCTTTGAACCGGCAATCGAAAACATCATGTCGGAGGATAAGATGGATACTGACTCCAAGTATGCTGACCAGGTATTAAGGAGTGCTTACATCCTCATGCCTTATTGGTCCGATCCCCGCAATGATGTTGCCACTGACGATGCAGTGTCCAACGACATCAACAATGCTTATCTTACCATCGCTACCGGTGGTTGGACTTCGCAGACCGGTGTTTCAGTAGACAACTGGCGTGACCGTAACGCGTCTATCCAGTTTGTGAACCTGTTCTTGGCTCATGTTGACAATGCTACATTCTCAGTGGATGAACAGGTCAACAACATGTTCCGTGACCGCCTTAAAGGCGAGGCTTACGGACTCCGTGCCTTGAACATGTACTATCTTCTCCAGAACTATGCCGGAATAGGCACTTCAGGTGAACTTCTCGGTGTGCACATCTGGACAGAACCGTATTCAGCTGAGACTGATATGAACGTTCCCCGTAACACATTCGCCGAATGTATGGCTCAATTGTTCGACGATGTGAAGAAAGCGGCTGAACTTCTTCCTTACGAGTACGGCGATTTAGGCTCTGCCAATGACATCCCCGCTAAGTATAAGTCGGCAGGTGTGTCTCTTGACGGATACAACCGTGTGTTTGGTTCCACTACATTCCTTCGTATGTCAGGACGTGTTGCCCAGGCTATCGGCGCACAGGCTGCTCTTCTTGCTGCAAGCCCCGCGTTTGAAGGTTCAGGCGTAACCTGGGACGAAGCCGCTAATCAGGCTGCTGCTGTCCTTAACCACATCGGCGGTCCTTCAGGTCTTGCTGCAAAAGGTCATGTGTGGTATTCCGACGGTGAAATCGGCAATAGCCCTGAAAAGACAAGCAACCATCCTGAGGTAATCTGGCGTGGCGGTTATTCTGATAACGCTGATATTGAAGAAAACAATTTCCCGCCCTCGCTTTACGGTAAGGGACGTGTGAACCCCACTCAGAATCTTGTCGACGCATTCCCCATGGCTAACGGTTATCCTATCACTGACAGCCGTTCAGGCTATGACGCAGCCAATCCTTATGAAGGCCGTGACCCGCGTCTCGCTCTTTACATCGTGACTAACGGCAGCAAGCTTGGTGTAAACAACTCTACCGTTAACACCGGCACTGACGCTCCCAACAACGACGGTATCAATAAGGAATCAGGTTACTCAACCCGTACCGGCTACTATATGCGTAAACTTCTTCGTAACGATGCTGACCCCAATCCCACCAGCAAGATTACAAAGAACCACTGCAACAAGTACATCCGCTACACTGAAATATTCCTCGCTTACGCGGAAGCTGCCAATGAGGCATGGGGTCCCACCGGAACCGGCACAAACGGCTATTCAGCTTACGACGTAATCAAGGCTATCCGTCAGCGTGCAGGCGTGGGTACTGACAATGGTGACCCGTATCTTGAAACTGCTAAAGGCAGCAAGGACACTATGCGTGACCTTATCCGCAACGAGCGTCGTCTTGAACTCTGCTTCGAGAACATCCGCTTCTGGGATCTTCGCCGCTGGAAAGCTGATTTGAATAGTGGTGCAAAGGGTGTTTCTATCACAGGCACTGCCCACAACTATATCGATGTGGAAGCCCGTCGTTACAGCGACTACATGATTTATGGTCCGCTTCCTTACACCGATGTGCTCAAATTCAGCAGCATTGAACAGAATAAAGGATGGTAAATACACAAATAATATTAGAATTAATGACTATGAATAAAATAAAATATTCGGCTATTATCGGCTTAGGAGTTTTTCTGACCGCCGGTATGACAGGATGTAAGAACGGCTCCAGTGACTTCCCCGATCATGAGGACGGAGTGACTGCCTATTTTGCCAATCAGTATCCGGCTCGTTGCATTACTCTCGGTGAGGACGGCGAGCAGGACAACTCTCTTGACAATGAGCATAAGTTCATGATTCTTGCTACTCAAGGAGGCGCTTATAAGTCACGCGACCTTAAGATTGATGTAGTTGTGGATCCCTCATTGGTGTCTAACCTCACTTTCTCTGACGGTTCGCCCGTGAAAGTGATGCCTGAAAGCTATTACTCGATGGAGTCAACAACCCTGACTAAGAAAAAGGATTATTTCTTCGGCAGCACCGTGACTCTTACCGATGCTTTCTTTGCTGACCCCAATGCAATCAAGAACACTTATGTTATTCCGTTGCGAATGATTGAAGCCCGTGGCGCTGACCGCATTCTTTCAGGTACAGCTATTGACCCTGAAAGCAATCCGGCTCGTACCGATGCTTCAGCTTGGAGCGTGCAGCCTCAGGATTTCGTGCTTTACTGCGTGAAGTACATCAACCAGTGGCATTCAAGCTATCTGCGCCGTGGTGTGGATCAAATTACCGAAAACGGTACCACTACCACCAATGTTCGCCATAAGGACTATGTTGAGTATGACGAAGTTGTGTATCTTACCACTAAGTCGCTCAATCAGGTTATCTTCCCCGTTTCAACTGTCGTTCCTGACGGCGAATCGGTTAAGACTCTTACCTGCAACATGGTGTTGACTTTCAATGGCGACGACTGCACCANNTGATGTACTTCACGCAGTAAAGCACTCTTCCGATACTCCCGGAATCTCCGCTTCGGGTAATGGTAAATTTGTTAAACGTGGCGAAAAGAACAGTTGGGACAACAAGGACCGCGACGGACTTTATCTTGATTACCAAATCAACTTTGGTCCCCGTCAGTTCTCAACCAAGGATACTCTCGTAATGCGTCTTCGTGAGGTGAAACCTGAACTCAACTTCAATCCCACATATACTAAATAAGAAGTGTTATGAAAGATTATAAAAAATTGATATGGGCGCTTCCGCTTGCTACTGCATTGGTAGGGTGTACCGATTTTGTCGATAACACCAACAACTTCAATGTGGACAAGCCCGAAAGCGTTGCCCAATACGAATATCTCAATGCTTACGGCACTCTTAAGTCGTACGTTGACCGCAGTGCTCACCCCGGTTTCCTTTTGGGAACCGGCGTGATCGCGCAGGATTACCTCCAGAAAACAGGCGTGTATCTGCTCACTAATTCCAACTTTGATCAGGTAACTACCGGCAACGCCATGAAGTATGCCTCAGTGGTAGCTGAAAACGGTGATATGAATTTCGGTACTGTCCGTGATTTCATTGAAGCCGCTACAGGCGCAGGACTTGAAGTGTACGGTCACACCCTCTGCTGGCATGAACAGCAGACAGTGAAATATCTTAACGGTCTTATCGCCGATAAGGAAATTGAAGTGGATCCCAATGAACGTCTTGAAGTGGAAGATGCTGTAGCTGATTTCTCTGCCGGCGCAACTTGGGGATGGGGTCAGTTTGGCAACAGTGCCGGACCGGTAATCAATTCCGACGGCTGTTTCGAGCTTACTCAGGATACTCCCACTGCTAATTTCTGGGAACTTCAATATCATATTATCCCCGGTGTGAACCTTACAGCCGGCAAGGAATATATCCTTAAAGTCATGGTGAAAGCCACTGGCGAGGGTTCAATCCGTGGTAAAGTTGGTGATTGGGGCGGCGGTGCCGAGTTTGGAGCCGGCATTTCCTTTGGCACTGAATGGGAAGAAATGTCATTTAAATTCACAGCTGCCGTTGACGGCAACAATTTCGTGCTTTTCCAGCATGGTGACTTCGTAGGTACTATTCAGATTAAATATGTGAAGATTGTACACGAAGAAGC
>DAAL01000071.1:1651-3906 GCA_001701065.1 Bacteroidales bacterium GP4 | reverse complement strand
GATATACTGGATAAAATATCTATTTTAGGTTATCTTGAGAAATTGTGCGATGACAGGGCGGCTAAGGCTTACGCAAGTTTAAGGCAGGGCAATACGCTGCTTTTCAGAAGCTTTATGGAAAGCGCGGTGTCATGCTTGTGGACTTATTATGTTCTTTACGGTGTGATAGGCAAGGATTTTTAGAGCCGCAAATTTTGAATTTATACGATAAAGTAGGTAAATTTGCGTAAACATGTAATTCTATACGATATGAAAGCATTACTTATAAACGGCAGTCCCCACGTGAATGGGAACACGAGCATAGCTCTTGAAGAAGTGGCTAAAACCTTGAATGAAGAAGGCATCGACACCGAGATAGTACACATAGGGGCAAAGGCTGTGCAGGGATGTATAGCTTGCTACAAGTGCTATGAACTTGGACGCTGTGTGTTCCATGACGAGCTTTACGAGAAACTGTTGTCCAAACTGGATGAGGCTGATGCTCTTGTGGTGGGTTCACCTGTGTATTATGCCGGTCCCAACGGTTCGCTTTGCGCCATTCTGGACCGTCTTTTCTACTCGGCAGGGAAGAAGCTTGCTTACAAGCCAGCTGCTGCTGTGGCTGTGTGCCGCCGCGGAGGAGCGAGCGCGACATTTGACCGTCTGAACAAGTATTTTACCATCAATTGTATGCCGGTAGTGTCGTCGCAGTACTGGAACAGCGTGCACGGTCGTCAGCCGGGAGAGGCACACGAGGATGCCGAAGGCTTGCAGACTATGCGCACTCTTGCGCGCAACATGGCGTGGATGCTGCGTCAGATTCACAAGGACGGCGTGAATCCCCCTGCGCTTGAACCCCGCCAAGCCACCAACTTCATCCGTCCCTGCAAGTAGTGACACTTTATTTGTTGTAGTTGCGGAGGGAGCGGGTGAGCGAATCCACCATCATGGCGCGCAGCTCGGGCGGATTCAGCACGGTTATCTTAGGTCCGTAGCTCAGCAGTTCCTGGATAAAATCGGGAGTCAGCTTGATTTTGTAATGAAATATTGAGTAGGTGTCGTGTATCACTTCCTCTTGGGAGTGATGCAGCGGCACTGATCGGAAGTATTTGGCTTGCCGAGGGTCGGTGCTGATGGACACTTCTTTCACATCGCCTTCATCGAAGATGATTCCGTAGCTGTTCTTGAAATACTCTTCGGCATCAAAATCAGCAGGCATGGAAAACGTGTCGTTAAGAATCACAATGTTGCTCATGCGGTCCAGCGCATAAGTCTTCAAAGTGTCTTCGCCGGTATTTCGTCCGGTGATATACCATCGCTGCTTGAATATCTTCAGGAAGTAAGGCTCCAGTTTTATGTTGTGCTTCGGCGACACACGGGAGTAAGGATGATAGGAAAATTTAAGGGTCTTGTTTTCCTTAAGCGCATCGCTCACCACCGACAGGTGCTGACGTGACGAAGGCACGTCCTCGAAGAAAATGCGGTCGCCTATGTTGCCCATGTCGTTGACAAGGTTTCCCACTGAAAATGAATTCAATATCCAGTTTATGGCACTCTCACGGTTGGCATTGTCGGTGTTGATGCGGTAAGTGTAGGTCGATGGATTATGCTCGATGTTGATTTGGAACAGTTCCTCGATAGCCATGCGGTAGTTATAGAATGTACGGCGGCATATAGGCTCACCGTCCGACAGGTGTGACTTTATCCACAGTTCGTTGATTTCCTCGCGGGTCAGTTCACCGTACCTCAGCAGAGTGTCGATAATCCATATGTAGCGGTTGAGAAGATTCTTAGCCATGACTGATTTGATTATTTAGATGATGCTTCCACTGGAGTCCGTTCCGCCCCCACACTTAGCGCGCCAAGCGCAATCATGGTGAACAATGCGTTGATAATTAGCAATTCAAAGCTCACTTCGTAGTTGAAATGGGTTTTCAGCAGGTGCTGTGTCAGCCACGAAAGGCACGGCGCTATGACACACACCGCAGGCACATATCGGTCACGCACTTTCCTGCCGGTGAAGATGCCAAACGCGAATAGTCCCAGGATGGGGCCATAAGTGTAGGAAGCGAGGGTGTACACTGCGCTTATGGCATCCTCTTCGCTTATCATGTAGAATACTATGATCACGGCTGCCATGGTCAGCGACATCCCCGCATGGACTTTCCTGCGTAACCGCGCAAGCACTTTTTCCTCACGTGACGACGCGTCGAGCACATCGACTGTGAACGACGTTGTGAGCGAAACGAGTGCCGACCCGGCTGCTGAATAGGCTG
>DAAL01000071.1:0-1625 GCA_001701065.1 Bacteroidales bacterium GP4 | reverse complement strand
ACAGGCAGCGACGAGTGGGTGGCGACTATCCCGAACAGTTCATCGCTCTTTTCGGGACGGGCTATGTCGGGCATATTCTCCACATAGAGCGTAAGCACTGTACCCAAAATCAAGAAAAGGGCTATCACGAAAAATTGCATCACGCCGCTCACTATCATGTTCTTCTGGCTGCGTCGCGAGTCACGGCAGGCAAGATTACGCTGCATCATGTCCTGGTCAAGCCCGTTGATGGCTATAGCCATGAATATGCCGGCTATGAACTGTTTCCAGAAGTATATGCCCTTGCCGGGATCGTCGAAGAAAAACACCCTCGACGAGTGATGACCGCTGATGGCTGAACTGAAATCGCTGAAGCTCCATCCGAGGTTCCGGCAGATGAAGTAGATGCACAGCGCCACCGAGGTGACAAGGCAGAAACTCTTGAGGGTATCGGTCCATATGAGCGACTTCACCCCTCCACGGAAGGTGTAGAGCCACACTATCCCCACCATCACTACCACATTGAGCGCAAACGGCACGCCGAGGGGGTCGCACACCAGTGCCTGCACCACCACGCACACCACAAAAAACCTCACCGATGCGCCAAGCATCTTCGAGATGAAGAAAAACCATGCTCCGGTGCGGTAAGTGCTCACGCCGAAACGTTCGTTAAGGTAGCCGTATATGGACAGGAGGTTTTTCTTGTAGAAAAGCGGCACGAGCACAAACGCTATCAGCCAATATCCCACGATAAAGCCAAGCACCATCTGCAGGTAGCTGTAGCCTTTGTCGGCGACCATGCCGGGGACGCTGATAAAGGTGACTCCCGAGATTGCCGCGCCCACAGTGGCTATAGCCACAAGAAACCAGGGAGCCTGCCGTCCTCCGGTGAAGAATCCTTTATTGTCGGCATTTTTCGATGCCATGTAGCTTACTCCGAACAGCACCGCGAAATAAGCGAGAATAGTGACTATGATTATGTAAGGTGTCATTGAAGGGGATAAATTAAGTAAGGTTCACGAAGTTTTTTGAATTGCTCCACTTCGTCGCGCCATGACGCTTTGATATCGGCTGCCGACTTTCCTTGCAGTATCATACGCCGCACTTTAGTATTGCCCATGAGCTTGTCGAAGAATGAAGTGAAAAATTTTGTGCCTGACAGCCGGCATGATTTATAGGCTGTAATTACATACCGGAGGTCCACTCCCGCTTTTATCACAGCCTCGTCATCCACCGAGGTCAGGTCCACGCCGTGGCATTTTCTGCCTAAGAGCGGAGGATTCTTTGCGCCCTCCACACTTTTAGGAACGAAATAAAAGCCGGTATATTTCATGGATGGATGCCCGAACACCATAAAAGGCGACTCGGTGCCGCGTCCCACGCTCACCGGCGTACCCTCGAAGTAGCATAATGACGGATAAAGGTATATTGCCTTCATGGTGCGGAGATTGGGTGACGGAGCCACGGTGAGTGTGTAGCGTGACTCGTGGGTGTAGTTGAGGCACGGCACTACTGTGAGCTTGACCTGCGCGCCGTCCTTAAGCCACTTTTCGCCCACCGCCATCTTGGCAAGTTCGCCGAGGGTCATCCCGTGGAGCACCGGGATAGGCAGTCGTCCCACCCTGGCTACCGGACTGCCTATAGTG
>DAAL01000206.1:3411-17825 GCA_001701065.1 Bacteroidales bacterium GP4 | reverse complement strand
TTAGAATATTTAAATAATGCAAGAAAAATACGAAAATTTTTTGCAAGAAGATTCTATATTCATTTTGTGATGTGTAAAATGCATGAATTATGCATATTTTGTTGTAATCCTAATATCCGTTATGTAGCGCATGGCTATTCCATTGTTTTTCGAGCTTTGAATCTGTATCTGTCCTTATTTTGATTAGGATATATAACCGGATCCTCCATAGTCCATTGAACCCAAAGTTCCTCTGAGTTCAGTTTTTCAATAAGCCAATATCCTTCCACAATATGCCCTGCCATATAGATAACAGCAAAATTCTCAGTGGTGAAACTCCATTTATAATAACTTACGTCATCTTTTAATGATATGTCAGAAAAAGATCCGTTGGCAACCCATCCTTTGCCTGTTCTATCAAACTTGTATATCTTAGTCTCGTTGTCGTAGTGATATTCGTAACCGTCACCATAGTCAGAATAGTACATCAGCCATTCGACATCCGTAAGCATGGATACCTTTGATTGCTGTCCTTCGTTAAGATAACCCGTGCGTCCTTCGCATGAGCTAAGGATGGCAAGGAAAATAGTTAATAATAGAATCGCCGACTTCATTTTGATATTGAGACGGATAGCGTTCCGTTGCCGATAAGATTCTGCCCTACCATTGTCATGTATGCATTATCAGCCATTGAGACGATTCTATACGAGTTATTAGCTCCCGGAGCTTTTATTCCTGAAATGATAACAATTCCTCTGCTGGGATTTGTAGTGTCTCCAAATGATAACTGATATAAATAAAATTGTGATTTACTGTTTGCGCAAAGATTCATTATCATATTATCTTGAGTATAAAAGCTTATGGGTTCGCATTTTTTAGAGTCTATGATGAGATTCGCGACATTATTCCCGCTTCTCGATGTGATGCCAAGAGCTTTAATTGTTATGAACTCGTTATTATTCCCTTCGATTACAGAATTAGATGAAATAGTTGAGTATATCATTGCCGTTGCAGTTCCGGATTCCTTTACTGAATAAAGTAGACTGTTTATTTCTTTCATTTCATTAATAAACTTATCACGATTGAACTGGCTGACTTTCATAAGTTCTTCTCGGCTACGGTTTACAAAATAATCAGAAGCATTAATTTTTTTATCAGGATTGATGACGAATTGACCTGTGGTTTCGTCTACTTCAACGAACTGCATTAGTATTTGAGCGTCGGTTTCATATGCACGTATGAGTGACGGCTCATTAAAAACGGATTTATCATCATGACATGATGACAATGACAAAACGGAACATAGCAGAGATGCTAAAATTAAAAATTTGTTCATAATAGTAAAATTCGCCATTGACCCGATGGAGAGATTAATTTACAATGCAGAAACGTGAGCCAACTATGCCACGTCTAAACTTGAAGGTCGTAGGAAACCGATTGTACTCAGATGTGGTTGACAGTAGCCCACGCTATGCGAGGGAACCATCATGCCATCTTTGAGTACTGTTGAAAATTTCCTACGTTTTCAAGTTCAAGATACGCATAACGTTTCTTATTTTTTTAAATGTCATGGATAAGCCTGTGTCAAATCGACCTGTAGTCGGACGGTGGCAAAATCCAATTACAAATTTAGTTATAAATTTTATATAATCGCTCTAATATTGAATTATTTTTTGTAAATAATTGAGGAATATGTTGTATCATCGATGAAGGATTCTCGCAACCTTGGCGAGAATAATGGCGAGAATAATGGCGAGAATAAAGTCCTTGATATAATTAGGAAGAATCCCAGCATCACGCAATCACAAATAGCTGAACAAACAGGATTCTCAACAAGAAAAGTAAATAGACTGATTTCATCTCTTAGAGGTAAGAAGAAAATTATTCGTATAGGCAAAACCAAGGGAGGTCATTGGGAAATAAATGACTGAAATATGGGGTGGTTTGGTGCTGTGTTGTTATTTCTTGCTGAATTATGCGCTGTTGAGGACTTCCAGTTGAAATAATTCCATAGCTATATACGATAGCCAAAAGAATTAAAGTTTCTATTTATCGCGGCATTCGGTGGCGTAGTTTATGAAATTTTGTTATCTTCGCAATTGCAATTCGATATAATCGATAATTGCGTTGACTATAATCGCTTTCACATGGCAATGAATCCTGACGACAACAATTTAATAAGTTTCCCTAAGATTGAGGACGCAAGGGGAAATCTGTCCTTCATACAGTATCCCGATTTTATCCCGTTTCCCATAGCCCGCGCTTATTGGGTCTATGATGTGCCGGGTGGAGAATCGCGTGAAGGACATGCCTATCATGAGCAACGGGAAGTTATTGTGGCATTGTCGGGAGCCTTCGATGTCAAGGTCGATGACGGCGAGAAGGAAGTGTGCGTGCATCTTTCAAGGTCCTATTACGGACTTCTTGTGAATCCGGGGGTGTGGCGGCAGCTTACCAACTTCTCCACCAACTCTGTCGCGCTGATTCTTTCGTCGACTGACTATGACGAGTGCGATTATATTCGTGACAAGGCGGAGTTTTTAAGATTGAAGAAGGAGGGTAGGCTATGAAGCGGTATGTGTTTCTTGACTTGGCTAAGGTGAATGAGGTCTGTGCCGAGAAATTGAAAAAGGCATGTGCCGAGGTTATCAACTCCGGTCGTTACATAGGCGGTGAAGAGGTTGAGGCATTGGAGCAGGAGATTGCAGCCTACTGCGGAACCGCCCATTGTGTAGGCACTGGCAACGGTCTTGATGCGCTGCGCCTGATTCTTGCCGGCTACCGTGAACTTGGCAAGCTGAAGGAGGGCGATGAGATAATAGTGCCGGCAAATACCTTTATCGCCACTGTGCTTGCTATAACCGACATGGGATTCCGCCCGGTGTTCGTGGAGCCTGACGAGTGTAGTTTTAATCTTGACGCATCTTTGTTAGAGAGATTCTTGACTCCCGGAACACGTGCTATAATGACTGTGCATCTTTACGGTAATCCTGCTTACAGCGAGTTATTGAGAAGCGTAGCTGACAAGCATGGACTTCTTCTTCTTGAAGACAGTGCGCAAGCCATCGGGGCGCATGTCGACGGCAAACGTTGCGGCGCATTGGGCGATGCCGCCGCGTTCAGTTTTTATCCTACTAAAAATCTTGGTGCGCTTGGCGACGGTGGAGCCGTGACCACCCATGACGCACAATTGGCTCAGGTGGTGAGGGCTTTGAGAAACTACGGCAGCATCGAGCAGTATCATAACATTTATCGTGGATATAATTCACGCCTTGACCCCATACAGGCGGCGATGCTGCGGATAAAGTTGCAGGAGGTGGATGCCGAGAATGCCGGACGCAGAGCGTTGGCTGGGATATATAGTCGCACAATCCATAACCCCGCTGTGGTTCTTCCGGAGGATTCGCCCGGACATGTCTACCATCAGTATGTGGTGAGGGTGAAGGACCGGGAGCGGTTCCGGCGGTATTTGCTTGATCGCGGCGTGGAAACAGCCGTGCACTATCCGGTTGCGCCCATTGACCAGGAATGCTATCGTGAATATAAGGATTTGGACATGCCTGTCACACGCAAATTGGTGCGCGAGGTGGTGAGCCTGCCTATAAGTCCGGCTTGCACATCCCTTGATGATGCCCGGGATATAAGTAACATTATAAATGATTATACAGAATGAATGGAGTGACGGTAGATGATTGCCGGGTGGTGGAGCTTGAATCCCACGACGGTCAGCGGCTTGGAAAGCTCACGGTGGTTGGGCGCGCTTCGGAGTTCCCTTTTGCCGTCAAGCGTGTCTATTATCTTTACGACGTTCCGGGCGGAGAAAGCCGTGGCGGTCATGCCCACAAGAGCCTTTATCAGCTTCTTGTGGCGGTGAGCGGAAGTTTCACGGTAGTTCTTGACGACGGGCAAAATAAAAGGAGCGTGTTTCTCAACCGCTCCCATAAAGGTCTTCTCATCGTTCCGGGCATTTGGCGTACCCTTGAGGACTTTTCGTCAGGGGCTGTGTGCCTTGTGCTTGCATCAGAGGAATATGACGAGAATGATTACATCCGAAATTATCAAGATTTTTTAAAGCATCTTTAACGCTGCCTCATAGTCAGGCTCATGGGTGATTTCGTCGACAAGTTCACGGTATATGACCTTGCGGTCCTTGTCGATGATAACCACGGCGCGTGTCAGCAATCCTTTCAACGGACCGTCCACAAGCTGTACGCCGTAATCCTTGGAAAATTCCGGTGAACGGAATGCCGATGCGGGATACACATTCTTTATCCCTTCAGCGTCAGTAAAACGCTTGGATGCAAAAGGAAGGTCCATAGACACGCACAGCACTACAGCATCGTCCTTCGCAGCAGCCATTTCGTTGAAACGGCGCACGCTTAGAGCGCACACAGCAGTGTCAAGGCTCGGGAATATGTTCAGCACCACTTTCTTTCCGGGAAAGTCCTCAAGCTTAACGTCCTTGAGGTCGGTTGTCACAAGATTAAAATCGGGGGCAGTGTCCCCTACATTAGGTAAGTTGCCGTAAGTGTGGCAGGCGTTACCTTGGAAGTATACAGTCTCCATATTGTCGTATTATTTTTAGTTGGCTAATATTGATGCCTTCTGTATAACATCCGATGTGAGGTTATTGTTGTATCCTATCGTTACATCTTCCACTATTCCTGACGGTTTTGTGAAGATGAGCACCGGAAACATGCTTGCTCCCGTGTCGCGGGCAAGCGATTTTGCGCTTATGAGTGCTTGTTCTCCCGGAAGACACTGCGGCATAAGCTCGTCTATTTCGTCATGGTTGTTTCCGGTGAACGCCCATATGATTTCTATCGTGTAAGGCACTTGGTCCAGTCCGGCTCTCACCGCTTCGATGGTTTCCCTGGCAAATGTGGAGCGTGGATCCACAAGAGCTATCACAGTGGGACAGCGGAAACCGTCGCCCGACCTGTAGGTGTAACGCTCGCCGGTAGTTGTGGCGAGTGCGAATGACGGCAGTTTCTGCCCCGGAAGATTCTCGATGGCGTAACTGCTCTCACGGAATTTCTCGAATACTTCGGGATATTTGCCTATAAGCATCTCCTCGGAAAGTTCTATGCATCCCGAGTTTCCCGGCAGGGGATATTCGTAGGATGCCACGATGGTCTGCTCGGCAAGCGCGCCGGGGTTGTTCTCAAATTCAGAGTACACAGGCAGCCCGGTCTGAGGATCAAATCGGTATTCTATTTCCTTCAAAACTTCGTCATGGGCTATCCATTGTGCGTTGAACACGCTGTAATGTTCGCCGCTTACAACAGAATCGGGGGTAAACTTATAAGTGTATTCCTTATTTTGTATAATGGAATTGAGTTCTTCTCCTATAAATTGGGGCAGCAGCGACGCGAATTGCATGGTGCGGTGTACTCCCTGAAGTATTCCCGCTGCGCTTCCCGAGGGATAAAATGCGTTTTTATCTTCCGGATAATGGTATTCAAGCAGCCGGTCGCCTCGGAACAGGTAGACATTCCCGTTGAAGTAAGCTGAAAAGCCTGTGGATGCTCCGCCGGGAGTGGGCATAGTCCAGTCTATGAGAAAACTTGCCGGAAGAATAGTGTCGTCAGGCGCAACAGTCGACTCAAGACGGATGGTGTAATCAACATCGTTTTGCAGCGACATCAATACTTGATATTTTACTTCGGCATTGTAACAGCGGGCGTTTTCAAGTGTGTTTATGACATCTTTTATGTCGCTCACGCTGGCTGACGATGTAAAGTAACAAATACTGATGACCGTTGCTAAACTTAAAAATTTCCCTTTCATAAATAAATTATAGTTGCTATGCATTATTGTTAACGCAAGGTTACCGAAAAAAGTTTTTGAAGTGTTAATTTTTATCCTCGCAAAACGGCAATTTAACTAAAAAAGAGTCAAATTGCGAGTTGATGGCTTAGAAACTGTTTAAAAATCAGAAGAAAAAAATTTAAACAGTTTCTTATTATTTGTGGAAAAATGTGTAATTTTGTCCGATTTTTCAGTTTTAAATCTGCATAATAACGCGATATGAAATTAATTGCTGACAGCGGAAGTTCCAAAGTGGAATGGTGCTTACTGGACGGAAGTAACGTCCTAAAGACAGTGTACACCACCGGTCTTAACCCTATTGTGCTCACCGGTGAAGAAATCGCTCAATATATAGGTCAAGAACTTGTTCCTCAAATGGGGGAATACATGGACAGCGTGAAGTCCATCCATTTTTATGGAGCAGGATGCAAAGACAGTTACACAAATAAACAGATTATCGACGCTCTGCGCTCCCATTTCGGGGAAACTGTGGCGATTGACGTTGAATCGGACCTTGTAGGGGCTGCCCGGGGATTGTTCGGTGATGACGAGGGCATAGCATGTATACTCGGCACCGGTTCCAACTCCGGCTATTATGACGGGCGCAAAATCGCTGACCACGTGAGTCCGCTCGGTTACATCCTCGGTGATGAAGGAAGCGGCGCGGTGCTTGGAAGGCATCTTCTGGGGGACGTACTGAAACATCAGCTTCCTGAAGAGCTGGCAAGCCAGTTCCGTGAAGAGTACGATATAGATAATGTGGACGTGATAAAGAGAGTCTACTGTGACCCTATGCCCAACCGTTTTCTTGCATCACTCACTCCGTTCCTGCTTAAGCACATCGATGAGCCGTCCATCCACCGTCTTGTGCTAAACGAGTTCAAGTCGTTCTTTGTGCGCAACGTGTCCAACTATTCCGGTTACCGCAAGATGCCGGTGGGATTTGTGGGCAGCGTGGCGTTCTACTTCCGTCCTGTGCTTCAGGAAGCGGCTGTGGCGTTGGATGCTCATCTTGGCGAAGTCATAAAGAGCCCGATGGAGGGACTTGTGCGCTACCACATCTGTCATTGACCCGTATAGAACACTCTATAGCGTTCAACCTTACTCCCTGAATATACGTTATATTCCTAAACGGTAATATAATATGTATATTCAGGATTTCAACTTTTATTCGGGAGTGACAAAGCGGTGGTGCCTGTTGGTTGCCGCAGTGATGCTTTTAGGTGTTTTGCCGCAGTATGCCGCCACGGTGCCTGACCGGCAGTCGGTGGGGCTTGTCCTTAGCGGCGGCGGTGCCAAGGGTATAGCCCATATAGGTGTGATAAAGGCATTGGAGGACAATGATATCCCCATAGACTACATCACCGGAACATCCATGGGTGCTATCGTGGGCGGACTGTACGCTTCGGGCTATTCGCCTGAGGAGATGATGGAACTGCTGGAGTCCAAAGGGTTCTCCTACTGGTCAACCGGCACAATCGATCCGTCGTTGACCTACTACTACGCCAAGGATGATCCCACACCTAAATTGGCTTCGTTCAATCTGAGCCTTACTGACAGTGCCGACAATAACATACTTCCCACGAGCATCATCAGTCCGCTCCCCATGAACTATGCATTTATGGAACTGTTTGCCAAGTATTCGGCGCAGTGCCATGATGATTTCGACCGGCTTTTCGTGCCGTTCCGCTGCGTGACCTCCGACATTTACCACAAGCACAAGATTGTGTGCCGCGACGGGTCGCTCGGCGATGCCATCAGGGCTTCCATGTCGTTCCCCATCGTGTTCCATCCCATCGAGATGAACGGTATTCTGGTGTACGACGGCGGCATATACGATAATTTCCCTGTCGATGTGATGAGGGAGGAGTTTTCGCCCGGCATAATGCTGGGGGTGGACGTGAGTTCTCCCGACAAGAAGCCGGAGGTGAACAATCTGGTGCAGCAGATCGAGGACATGATTATCCAGAAGAATGACTATTCGCTGCCTGACAGCGACGGCATAAAACTGCGCATAGAACTGAGCGAGTTCGGGCTCCTCGATTTCCCGAAGTGCCGTGAGATTTACAAGATAGGCTACGATTACGCCATGTCCATGATGGATTCCATCAAGTCACGTGTCACGGCAAGGGTACCAGCCGATAGTGTCATCGAGCGGCGTTCCGCATTTAAGGCGGCTACTCCCGAGGTGGTTTTTGACTCGGTTCATGTGGAAGGCGGCACTAAAGCACAGAACGAGTTTCTGAAATACCTCTTTACTAACGGCACGAATGACACTTTTGGGCTTGAACATGGAAAGCTTGCCTATTACCGCGCCATATCATCGGGAAAACTGCGGAACCTCACCCCGAAAGCTGAATGGTCCGATTCCACCGGCATGTTCAAGCTCAATCTTCGCGCCGACGTGAAAAATGACTTCGTGCTGGGCGGTGGAGGCTACATCAGTTCCTCGACCAATTCCATGCTGTTTTTCTCAGCCGGATACAACACTCTCGACTTCCATTCGTTCAATGTGCTTGCCAAGGGGTGGCTCGGGCAAAGTTATATGGCAGGGGTGTTTGAGACAAAGTATGAGGTGCGCACCGCCATACCGTCCTATATCAAGTTCCAGGGTGTGATTTCACGTCACAAAATGGGCGACACCAATCATCTTTTCTACGATGAGAGCAATAGCCTTGTCACTGCTTCCGAAGCATTTGTCAGGCTGCGTTACGGGATGGCTGCCGGACGCAGTGGCGAGTTGGAGGCTGACCTTGGATTAGGGCGTATCAGCAACCGCTTCTATCCGGGGTTGCTCAACAAGCCGCATCCGCAGGACCGCGGCACCTATGCTCTTGGACAGGTGAGGCTGCACTACGAGCAGAACACGCTCAATGACGACCTTTACGCCACTCAGGGTAAACGCATTAAGTCCATGCTTGTGGGAGTGTACGGCGGTTACNNCCCCGCCAATGACAAGGCTTTTAAACAGCACACAAGCGGAGTGAACTGGCTGCAGCTGTCATTTGACTATCAAGGTTACCGAAGACTCAATAAGCACATATCCCTCGGCTTTGAAGCGTCGGCGATGATTTCAACCAAGAAGCGTGAGGACGAGTATGCCGCCACTATGGTTATGCTTCCCGTGTTTAATCCCACGCCTTCCACCCACATATCATTCAACCGTGGGCTGCGCGCTCCGCAATACTTCACCGCAGGAGTGCTCCCGGTGTGGCAGATAAGCAAGATGCTTCAGGCGCGCGGCGAGTTCCATTGCTTTATGCCGTGGCGCAAGGTGCTTCCCGGTCTCCCCGATGAAAAGGGTGTGATGAAGGCTGAGTACGGAGGATGGTTCTCCGATCCGGCGTTTTTCGGGGAAGTGTCAGCGGTATATGTGCTTCCGTTTGCTCACTTGTGCGTTTACGCCAACTATTGCAACGCCATGCAGAGCAAGTGGAATGTAGGATTGTCGTTCGGATTGTTTTTCCTCGCGCCGAGTTTCATGCATTGACATGGCAAAACCGGATTCATGCATGGGTATGATAAAAGAAAAGGGATGCGCCACCACGGCGTATCCCTTCTATCGATGTTTTCGAAGCAAATATTTGATTGATTATATATTGTTTTATTAATAAGTCGTTGCGTTCATCAAGTCCTTTATGTCATCAACGTCTATCTCGCCGGTCATGTACACGGCAAATAATAGGTCCCGTTCAGTCGACTGGTAAAGACACATCAGCTTACTGTAGATGTCTTTGCCTTTTTCTTTGGTCCCGTACATGTTTATGTCCACCCCGTTGTTCTTCACCTGTGATATAAGATCCATTTTTTTGACCATCCCTTTAAGGATGGGAATGGTCTCTTCCATTGAAGAGTTGTCATTGGTGGTTAACACTTCCAGGCTGTTTAGGCGCTTGGTGATATCTCCAAGGTTGAATGACAGATTGTCAATCGAGTCATTGCCGCTCAGCTGTGAAAGCATGCTTTTGGAGAGGTAGATGTATTTAACGTCGGGCAGTTCCGCGGCTTTCTCGAATGCCGAAGACTGTGCCGATGCCATCGCCGGAATCAAAAAGGCTGCTATTATTATAAGGATGTGTTTTAGTTTCATAAAAATGCGATTTATATGTTAGTCGATTGTGCTTCGGTGAAACTTGAATCTATAGGGAAGTTCGGCATTTCGCTTTCGTAGAAGAACGCCGAGTCGTTGAGTGCCTCCCCGTCAGTGAGAAGCGATTCCAGAATCATGTGCGCCTCCTTTGCCTCCTCTTCGGCAAGCGTGAAGCTTTCAGCCACCAGGAGCAACGCTCTCTTGGTTTCGGCATAGGCTTCAGTCGGGTCAGTCAGCTCATAAGGCTTTGGTCCTGAATTTTTGATAAGAAATACTCCTATCGAAGCCACTATGAGCACCGCTGCAGCAATTCCCAAACGTGTCATGCGGCGGTAACCGCGTGTATTGATCTGCTCCTGACGTTCAAGCAGGTCAATCTGCCGGCTCACGGCTATGCGTGCGCTTTCCGGTATCTCCGGGATAGGCGCGGAGGAGTTGAAAGAAAACATACCGCGGCTTCTCTCCAAATCATCGGGGAGGGTAGGGTGAGAACTGTAGAACTGCTTGATTTCGTTCTCTTCCGCTACACTGCTCAGCCCGCTATAATAGAGGTGAAGGAGCCGTTGTATTCTATTATAGGAATCTTTCATTTTGTTTTATTATATAATTCTTTTAATTTCCTTCGTGTGCGCGAAAGCACTTGCCTTACATTCTCTTCGCTCATGGAGGTGATATAGGCAATCTCCTCCACCGTGCATTCAGCTTGCGCGCGCAGTCTCATTATTTCCTGTTGCACAGGAGTGAAGGTGGACAGTATCGACTTCACTCGGTCGAGGTTTTCCACGTGCTCCAGGGTGTCAGTCACCGTGGGAGCGGTGTCCTCATGCTCAGTGATTTCGTCAAGTGTCACTACCGAGCGGGGACGGCGGCGCAGAATGTCAATTGCCTGGTGCTTCGCTGATGTGACGCAGAAAGCGGCAAGGTTGTCCACCGAGGCAAGCGTGTCACGCTTTTCCCACAGAGTGGCTATGGCGGATTGTACTGCGTCAAGTGCATCGTCTTTGTCATACAATATAAAATATGCGTAACGATACATCAAGTCGTAGTGCGGCATCACCTTATGCTTGAAACTTTTTGCATCCATTCATTTCTATTGACGGACGAAACTGAAAAATGTGACATCATTTCCTGAAAAATTTTTGAAGAAAAATTTTAAACAGTTTCTTAGGTTTACAATAATCTTTTGACTATATTTGCATTACGAAGTATACATATTTGATTATTAACCAAATTTTAAGTATCATGAAGCATTTTTGCGAAAAGTGGTTTTATCCGTTTATTGCCCTTTCTTTAGGCGCATGTGCCTCCTCGCCCGTGCCTGAAGCGGAAATTGTGGTGGATTACTCACAGAAAGGGGCTGAAGTGAACCCGAAGATGTACGGAATATTCTTCGAGGAAATCAATCATTCAGGCGATGGTTCTCTTTATGGGGAACTTCTCCGTAACCGTAATTTTGAAGAAGGAGTGATACCTTCGGGAACTGTCTACAAGGATGGCTTTGCCGTTGCCAAGCATGCTCCCACTTACTCTGACCATCGTTTCCGTGACTGGAAAATACGGTGGGATAAGGATTCATTGGAGATGATAGGCTGGGCGGTTGACGGTCCTGCCACTTATGCCATTGTGTCCGATAACCCTCTGCACCCCAACACCCCCAATGCCATGAAGCTTACCATGGAGGGAGCCGGTGCCACACTCACCAATGAAGGTTACTGGGGTGTGCCGGTTGTAAAGGACGATAAGTATGACTTGCGTTTTTATCTTAATCCCGTTGCTTATTTCGGTAATGTGATAGCCGAGATAGTCGATGCTCAGGGTAAAGTGTTGTCATCGGAAAAATTCGCCGCAGGCGATAACGGCGCGTGGAAAGAATATACTGCGGTGCTTACTCCCGATGCCACTGACGGTCACGCAAGTTTCCGCCTGTCATTTGACAATCCCGGTACTGTCTATGTCGATTACGTGTCATTGTTCCCGCAGAACACTTTCATGGGACGCAAAAACGGTATGCGTAAAGATGTCGCTCAGATTCTTGCCGACCTCAAGCCCGGATTTGTGCGCTGGCCGGGTGGATGTATCGCCGAAGGTGCCACTCTCGACAATCGTGTGAAGTGGAAGAACACAATAGGCGACCCCATGCAGCGTAAAAGCGAGTGGATTCTGTGGAACTACCATTGCACCTGGGGATTCGGTTATCATGAATTCCTCCAGTTCTGCGAGGATATAGGCGCTGACCCCATGTTTGTGGCTAATGTGGGACTTTCATGTGAAATCCGCAATGGCGATTACGATGAGGACATCGAGCCTTATCTGCAGGACATTTACGACGCGATTGAGTACGCGCAAGGCGATGTTACCACCGAATGGGGCGCAAAACGTGCTGCCGCCGGTCACCCCGAGCCGTTTAAGATTAAGTATATCGAACTTGGTAACGAACAGATAGGTGAGCTTTATGCCGACCGTTATAATAAAATGTATGAGATACTTAAACCCAAGTATCCCGACATTACTTTCATCAGCACTCTCGGCATAGGCGGAACTACCGACCTGCTTAAAACCGTGGACATGATTGACCCCCACTGGTACGTCAATCCGCTCTATTTCTATGAGAATGACCATCTGTTTGACTCCGTTGAGCGCGGCAAGTACGACATATACGTAGGCGAGTATGCCGTGAACCAGGGCGTAGGTCCTGGCAACATGGACGGTGCCCTTGCCGAAGCTGCGTTTATCTCCGGAATGGAACGTAACGGCGACCTTGTGAAGATAGCTTCCTACGCTCCGCTCATCGAGAACAGCAACCACAGGGACTGGGCTACCAACCTCATCTGGGTTAAGAGCGATTCTTCGCTTGGACGCAGTTCTTATTATGTGCAGCAGATGTTCAGCAACAATGTGCCAACTTACAATCTCACTACTGACCTTATCGAAACTCTTCCTTCTCCCTTTAACGGTAAAATCGGTATAAGCGGCGATAACCTCGCTGACCGTTACCGCAACATCAAAGTGACTGATGTCGAGGGCAACGTGGTGTATGAAGCGCAGAATGTCGCTGACTTCAAGGTGGCTGGCGACACCACTCGTGCCAACCGCCGCTGGTGGGAGCCTGTGGTGAGCCTGCTTGACAGCGTCAATCTCGGTCAAGGCAGCATCGAGTTTGAAGCGCGGATGGTCAAGGAACTTCGACCCATGCGCCGTTTCCGTCAGGAAATGGATTCAGTGCCGGTATATCCCTCGTTGGTGTTCAGCGCCGACAACGGCAATGACAATTCCTATACTCTCAATCTCGGCTCAATGGGCGAGAAGTCAAGAATAAGCATTTCCCGCAAAGTCGACGGTCAGACCGGACGCAACCGTGATGCCAAGGGTGCGGAATTTGCCATGAATCCGGGAGAGTGGTACAAAGTGAAAGTGGAATTCGGCGAAGGCGGTAAGCTGTCATGCTATGTCAACGGCGAACAGGTCTACTCCGATGAGGTTCTTCCTTTGATGAAGCATTACGCTATTTCAGGTTACGATGAAGCTACCGGCGAAACTGTTATAAAGGTCATTAACGGAACTGAAAAGCCGTTTACAGCCAATATAAAACTTAATTGCGCCGATGTGGACAAGAACGGTACAGTCATAACTCTTGAGGCTGACAATCTTAAGGATGAGAACAGTTTCGACAATCCGCTTAAGATCAGCCCCGTGGAAACTGCCAATAACAAGTTCGGCAAGGACTTTATCTATACCTTCAGCCCGGCTTCGTTCACTATCCTCAGAATAAAGACATCCGCTAAATAAACCTAAAAATTTGCATCGCTTACGGGCAATATATTCGTATATTGCCCGTAATTTCTAAGAAACTGTTAAAACTAATCTCTCTGCTTAATGATCATCAATTCATTTTTAATATTTAGTAAATGAAAAAGTTTGTTTTATCAGCAATAGCTGCTATGACTATTGCATCCAATGCCGATGCGCTTATACTGCGCACTACGGTTGCACAAGGAGAGATAGAAGGAGTGGAGCACGAAGGTGCCGCTTTGTACAAAAACATCCCTTACGCCGAACCGCCGGTGGGGAACTTACGCTGGAAAGCTCCTGTGGAGAAGAAACCTTGGACAGGAGTGTATAAGGCTGACAAGTGGGGAAACCGTCCGCCGCAGATTACCGACCCTAATCAAGGCGGTGGCGACATACCCATGAGTGAGGATTGCCTTTACCTTAGCGTGACTACTCCTGCGCAGAGCGTCGACGAGAAACTTCCCGTATTTGTCATGATTCATGGCGGCGGATTCACTACCGGCTCTTACATCGGCACACAGGAAAGCTTTGTCAATGAAGGCATCATCTATGTAAGCATCGAGTATCGTCTTGGTGCGCTTGGGTTCATGAGCCATCCTGAACTCAGCAAAGAGTCGCCTGACGGTCTTTCAGGCAATTACGGCATTCTTGACCAGATAGCCGCGCTTAAATGGATACATAATAATATTAGCGCATTTGGCGGTGACCCCGACAAAGTGACCATAGCCGGTGAATCGGCAGGCGG
>DAAL01000206.1:0-3275 GCA_001701065.1 Bacteroidales bacterium GP4 | reverse complement strand
GTGGGCGTGGAGTTCCAGAAACGGTTTGGAAAGAAGAATATAAAGCAGATGCGTTCAGTCGATGCGCAGAGTCTTGTTGACAGTACCCGGAATGAAACCTTCTGGCCTGTTGTGGACGGATATGTGATTCTCGATGACCAATACAAGCTCTACGAGGCATCACGTTACAACGACGTAAATGTCATAATAGGCACTAACTCCGATGAAGGTTCGTTGTTCTCGTTTCCCATGCCCGTGGAAGCCTATGAAGGACGCATCCGTTCCATCTATGGTGACTGGGCTGACCGTATTCTGAAGCTTTATCCTGCCTCTAACCCCGAGGAAGTGTACTATGCTCAGTCCGACATTTTCCGTGACGGTTCATTTGCTTGGCCCACTTACGCCTGGGCTAATCTGCAGAGCCGCACCGGCAAAGGAAAGGTCTATATGTACTACTTTGACCAGGATTCCGAGAATACCATTCTGCGCAGCCGCCGAGGCGGAGCAAGCCATGTGGCTGAAATGCCCTTTATCTACGGCTACAAGTTCAACGGCGGTAAGATGACCGAGACTGAGGACCACATGCTTCAGATTATGTCACGCTATTGGATTAACTTCACCAAGACAGGTTCGCCCAATGCCGAGGCTTTGCCTTTCTGGACCCCTTATCAGCAAGGAAAGAGCACTGTCATGATCATGCGCAACGGATTCTTCCTTGACAATGTGCCTAATCAGCCTCAGCTTGACTTCTTTGAGGAATTCTTCCAAAGCAAGAGAAAATAATAACATTTTATCAGCACATTCTTTCTCAGCCGGCATCTCTCGTGTCGGCTGAGATTCTTTTTATGCAATTTGTTTGGATTTAACATTCAAATAAGATAACTTTGTGAAAATAACTAAATAGAGGTGTTATGAAAAGATTAAAATCAATTGTTATCGCTATTCTTCTTCTGATACCGACAACTTCAATTTTTGCACAGTCCACAGCTACAAAAAAGTTTGAACTGTACCGTGACAATGTTCTTCTTCTTGAGCATGATCTGGGTGTGAACATCAATATTTTTAAACCGAGTGGCAATCCTGCCGCTGAGTTGATGGGCGACCGTAAAGACGTGGGACTTAGAGAAGGCACACGCATAAGCTATCTTTTTGCGCCGCGGTGGGGTGCTTATCTTTCGGGGTTTATTGATTTTTATTCAATTGAACATCCTTATGTCGATTTGGAGGGATTGGTGAAGTTTTTCTTCCCGGATGTTCCAAGGCTAAACGCTGAAGTGGGAATGATTTATCGTGTTGAACATAAAAACTGGCAATTCTATCCCCGATTCGGTATAGGATACAAATATATTTACCACGAAACGATAGGAGAAGAGTCCTATACTAAGCATGACTATGGTGAGGTGGATATACGTCCGTGGTATATGGCTTTATCGGTAAATGCCGCTTATAGAGTGTCATCTCTTATTAGCTGGGTGCTTGACGTTAGTTATCATCAGCCGATAACTCAAAGCAAATCATTTATCTATGTCAGTGAGACGATGGATGATATGATTATGCGTAACAGGTACGATTATAAGACTCATCGGTGGGGACGAGACTGGAATATATCTTTGGGTATAAGATTGAATATCAATTTAGGCGGGATGAAGACCTCAAAGATTACCGCGACACAGCCTATGTAGTGCTTTACTTGCTCTTGCGTGTCTAAAAGTTAATTGTTAATTTTGCGTATTGAAAGCAACCTTAACGATTGTGGGCGTGTTTTCAGTTTAAATCACCAAGTATTAGAAAAATGGCAGAATCAAACTTTATAGACTACGTGAAAATCCTGTGCCGTTCAGGTAAAGGTGGAGCGGGTTCCCGGCATTTTTATCGGGCCAAATACATTCCCAAAGGAGGTCCTGACGGCGGCGACGGCGGTCGTGGCGGTCACATAATCCTTAAAGGGAATAAAAACATGTGGACTTTGCTTCCGCTTAAGTACCAGCGGCATGTGTTTGCCGGCAACGGACAGCCCGGGTCAGGCAACCGCAGCTTCGGCAAGGACGGCGAGGACCGTATTATTGAAGTCCCCATCGGCACTGTGGTGTTTGATTCCGAAACAGGGGAGTTCCTGTGTGAGGTGGTCGAGGACGGCGAGGAGATAAAGCTTCTCCGCGGTTGCGCCCTCGATGATACCGGGGATNNTCGGAAACTGGCATTTCAAGACTTCCACCAACCAAACGCCCCGTTATGCGCAGCCGGGAGAGCCGGCTATCGAGAAATCGGTGATTCTTGAATTGAAATTGCTCGGCGATGTGGGGCTTGTGGGATTCCCTAACGCCGGTAAATCCACTCTCCTGTCGGCTATTTCGGCGGCAAGACCCAAAATAGCTGATTATCCTTTTACAACCATGGAGCCGCAGCTTGGCATTGTAAGCTACCGTGACAATCACTCGTTTGTCATGGCTGACATCCCCGGTATCATCGAGGGCGCAAGCGAAGGCAAGGGGTTGGGACTGAGGTTCCTGCGTCACATTGAACGTAACGCCGTGCTGCTCTTTATGGTGCCTGCCGATGCCAATGACATACGCAGCGAGTATGAAGTGCTCCTGAATGAGCTTGAAAAATTCAATCCCGAACTGATGGACAAGCAGCGTGTGCTCGCCATCAGCAAGAGCGACCTGCTAGATGATGAGCTTATCGCCGAAATCGAGAAGGAATTGCCCGATGATGTTCCCCATGTGTTCATCTCGGCGGTGTCCGGTATAGGGCTTCAGGCTCTGAAAGATATACTGTGGCGAGCCATCAACGACGAGTCCAACCGTAACGACATCACTATAACCCACCGCCGCCTTGACGGTCACCACCGTGTGAGGGAAGAGGATGAGTTCATATTCGAGAACGAAGCTCAGCCCGTGCCCGATGAGGACGAACTTCTTGAAGAGGAATGGGACGACGGTGATTTCTGGGACGACGCATGGGAAAGCCAAAGCCCTGACGATGACAAATAACGCTACATTCTTAAACACTATAGATCTCGCCCCCGGAGTGAAAGCTTTCTGCACTCTGCGGGGCGAGATTTCTGCGTCGCCGTATTCCGGATTCAATGTGTGCCATTACACGGGCGACACCGAGGAGCATGTCGTTTCTTGCCGCCGGATGCTTGCCCGGGCTATAGACCTTCCGCTGGAGGCAATCGTGGTTCCGAGGCAAACCCATTCAATCAATTGCCTTACTGTCGATAGCGTTCCGGTGCCTGCTGCGATGCTGGAGGGTGTCGATGCTCTTGTCACTCGCCTGAAAGGGGTGGCGAT
>DAAL01000254.1:3623-3851 GCA_001701065.1 Bacteroidales bacterium GP4 | reverse complement strand
CGCATACTCGTCAACCGCTGTTATCCGGCATGGGAGCAGTGGCCGCAGCAGGAATCGTTCTTTAATCAGCGGTATCTGTGGGTCAACGCCGAGTTCACCCCTCGTGAAACCATGCGCGGAAAGATGGCGCTCTTAGCCTATCTTTATGCTCTCGATTCACACCGCCGTTCCAGGCGTTAAAATGTTTCAACCATAAAACACAAGGCACCATCATCCACATCCCCGCCG
>DAAL01000254.1:0-3544 GCA_001701065.1 Bacteroidales bacterium GP4 | reverse complement strand
CCATACGGTTTCGGTGTTTTCGCCGGGCACTTCAAAGGCGAGATGAGCAAACCACGATTCCTTTGCAGTTCCGTGCCAGTGTTTCACTCCGGCGGGGATGTGGATGATGGTGCCGGGAAGTATTTCCACCGCCGGTTTACCTTCTTCCTGATACCATCCGCGACCTGCAACGCTCACGAGCATCTGTCCGCCGCCATTCTCAGCTTTGTGGATGTGCCAGTTGTTGCGGCAACCCGGCTCAAAAGTGACGTTAAAGAACGGTATCTGTTCGGTGGATATGGGTGCAAGGTAGCTGTTGCCGGTGAAATACTTGGCATATGCCGTGTTGGGTTCGCCTATGGGGAATATCATCGTGCGGGCGAAGGCGGCTTTTGCATCTTCGTCTTTGATGTCGTCGTTCCACACTTCTTTGGCGAGGTTGAACGCAGCCCATGCCTTGGGCCATCCGGCATAGAAGGCTATGTGGGTTATGATTTCGGCAATTTCAGTGCGGGTTATGCCGTTCTGCTTCGCAGTCGTAAGGTGATATTTGAGCGAATTGTCGGTTATGCCCATCGAGATGAGCGATGTTATTGTCACAAGGCTGCGGTCACGCAGCGAAAGAAGGTCGTTTCGGCTCCAAACCTCGCCGAAAAGTATGTCATCGTTGAGGTGGGCGAACTCCGGGGCGAAGTCGCCTAATTGCTGGCGACCTGCCGTCTGAACTATTTTTTGTTGTGCCATAACTGGTGTAAATGTCATTATTATTGAAACGAATGTCAGAAATATGCGGTTCATCGTTGGCGTTATGACTTATATTTATTTTAGATTTTCCTTGAAGAACCGTTCTATGTCATTGAAAGGGATGACATTCAGGTTGTCGTAAAGGTCGGTGTGGCTTGCGCCGGGAACAATCATCAGATGCTTGTTTTCGCCATTGAGTCTGACGAATGCTTCCTCGCTGAAATAGCGTGAGTGAGCCTTCTCTCCGTGGATAAGTAGCACCGGTGAGTGGATTTCTCCAAGAAATATGTCGAGAGGGGTATTGATGAAAGAAAGCGGCGTTGTCTTTGTCCAGCCAGTGGAACATGCCGGTGCACGGTCAATATAGCCTCTCTCGGGCGACATATAGAAGTCCCAGTAATCAAGAAGGAACTGCGGAACGCCAACCGGTCTTTCTTTAGGAAAGCCGCCGACATATTGGGGCTTCCCGGCAATTGCATCGGCTGTGCGCTGTGCATTGAGGGCTTCTTTTGTCCTGTGAAGTTCACTGGATGATACCGGGGCAAACTGATAACCGTTATGCATCTGTTCGCTCATATTGTACATCGTGGATGTGACGGTAGCCTTGATGCGGGTGTCGATGGCGGCAGCGTTGAGAGCCATGCCTCCCCATCCGCAGATTCCGATTACGCCAATTCGGTCAGCATCAACTTCCGGCAGAGTTGAAAGATAGTCTATCGCGGCTGAAAAATCCTCGGTGTTTATATCGGGTGAGGCAGTGTTGCGGGGCTGTCCTCCGCTCTCACCTGTAAACGATGGGTCGAATGCGAGGGTTACAAAGCCTCGCTCTGCCATTGCTTGAGCATATCTTCCCGATACTTGTTCCTTGACAGCCCCGAAAGGTCCGCACACGGCGATTGCGGGGAGTTTGCCGTTAGCACCTTTAGGCTTGTACATGTCGGCGGCAAGCGTTATACCGTATCGGTTGGTGAACGTGACTTTACTGTGGTCAACTTTGTCGCTTTTGGGGAATGTTTTGTCCCATTCTTTTGTCAGAGTCAGATTTTCCATATCTTTATTTCCGGTTTCTTTTGCCGTCATAGTGCCGCACAGCGACAATAATATGACGGCGGTCATTGAGAGTATTTTCATGGTGCAAATTTATATCTGATTCCTGACCTATAAAAACCCGATTTGAGGGATTTATAACCTTATTTTCGGACAAACCCCAATCCCTTTTCAATCCTATAGTCTTGCTTTTTCTTCTTGGGCTGCGCTTTCACCTTTGTATCGGCTCATTGTCGAATTAAATGAATAGCGTATGGTAAAGCGGATGGCTTGAGAATCGCTGTAATTCCATTTGTTGAGCACCATTTGCTGTCCGTAGGTTATCATGGAATTTCTTGCCGTTTTGAAAATGTCGGTAGCATTTACCTGGAAATACCATCCTTTATAGGTCTTTGTCACTCCGAGGTTTATTTGCCATGAAGGTTTCATTGTCACAACGTCCATGTCGCCGTAAGTGCGGCATAGTAGTTGCCGTATGGTTTATGGAGGAGATAGAGGTCGAGATAGTCGAGTCCGAGATTGTCCATAGACTTGTCGAAGGCACGCAGGGCATCGTCGGTCTCGTAATCCTGTACCCACAGTTTGGTGGTCACGAAGATTTCTTCACGCTTCAGTCCGATATTGCGTATAGCGGCTCCGACTTCTTTCTCGTTGAAATAAGATGAAGCCGTGTCGATCATCCTGTAACCCACTTCGAGAGCATCGCTGGGTTTCATTCTGAGGAATCTGGAAGACACCGAATCCTATTGACGGCATCATCACTCCGTTGTTTAATCTTACCTGTTTCATTTTATGCTGTATTTATTCTGCTGCAAAATTACAATGGAGAGAGCGTATTTTTCTTACACATATTTGAGCGGGATTTACACATATCGTAGTATTTGACTAAATTTGCAATCCGATGCCAATGTAAATATGAAAGAAGCACTAACGATACCTCTGGAGTTTATCGATGACATTGCCGGATACGACTTCATGTCAAAGCCGCGTAATATCACGCATATACTGTGTATTGAAGGAAGCTTGAGTTTTGTTCTCGACCACACAAGGTATAACCTCTTACGTGGCGACTATCTGATTCTTGTCACAGGAATGTTCGCGTCCGGTTTTTCCAAGTCAGAGGACTGCCGGATTATAGCAATGACATTTCCTGAAATTTTGATGAACAATGACACCATCAAATCCAACTATGGAGTGTTCGGTCATCTTTCGTTGCTGCAACATCCGGTGATGAAATTGACGGAACATGATTTTAAGAACTGTGCATACAACTTGTCACGCCTGAGGCAACGCATGAATGAAGCGCATCTGTTCAAGGAAGAGCTTGTAATAGCTTTGCTGAAAGCCCATGTGCTTGACCTTTATGACATTCACGCCCGCGCCAATGTCGCTGTTTCAATCGAAAGCCGTCCGGCACAGATTATGCGTGGCTTCATCGCAATGCTTCTCGACAAGGAATATATGACGCATCGGAGCGTTGATTATTATGCTGACAAGTTATGCGTTGTTCCTCACTATCTGAGCGAGATAAGCAAATAGGTCAGTCTTCAGCCGGCATCCTATTGGATAGAGCGTTTCACGGTGCGTGAACTGGCAAGTATGCTTGCTGACATTTCTCTTCCTTTCGATGACATAGCATTCCGCATGAATTTCTCGTCACTGTCGTATTTCAGCCGTTACGTCAAGAAAACTCTTGGAGTAACCCTTTCGGAATACCGCCGGTCTATAGTACTCCCGTTTTTCAGACCGGCGGAGTGCGGTTTTAAGTCAAGGA
>DAAL01000099.1 GCA_001701065.1 Bacteroidales bacterium GP4 | reverse complement strand
CGTGTGCCGCAGCCGTCAGTCGTCAGCGTCGTCGGCTGAGCGGCGTTCCATCGAGGATGCCGTGATTTATCTGGTGTCGCAGCAGGACCGAAGCGTGCAGTATCTCGTGGATGAGTTGTCGTTTCCGCAGAGCGATGTCATAGAATGTGTGCGGCGGCTCATGGATAAGCGCAGGATTGTCATGACACCGCAGCAGAAACTCACCTTAAAATAATCCTTTTACTGCAAAGAACAGTATCGGGAGCAGGAGTGCCGGCAGCAGATTGA
Source organism: Bacteroidales bacterium GP4 (assembly GCA_001701065.1). Lineage (GTDB taxonomy): Bacteria > Bacteroidota > Bacteroidia > Bacteroidales > Muribaculaceae > Muribaculum. The sequence continues at coordinate 6,450 of DAAL01000099.1, read as the reverse complement.
GTGTCTTGCAGTCCTTGATTCCAAGAATGGCAAGCCCTGATGATGTGATAAGTATTCCGCCCACTATGGAAAGTTCGGTGATGAGGTCGTCGCTTATTGCGGTGGCTGACAGCTTGGCTGTAAGGTAAAATGCGCTTTGCCACAGGAACAGTACCGGAGCCGCCCATATCATCCCTATCCCGTAAGTGGAAGCAAGCACCATGGATGTCACTATGTCCAGTGTGGCGTTGGTGAACAGGTAGGTGTGGTCGTTTTGTAGTGCGCTTATTACGGGACCGAGCATCGATAGCGGACCTATGCAGTAAAGCAGGATGCCGGTGGAAAGCCCTTGACCTAAATGTGAAGCGTTTGGGTCGGTTGATGTGTTGTTGAAGCGGTCCACAAGTCGGTTGAAGCGTCCTGAAAGATCCATCATGAATCCCATCAGTGCGCCAAGTGCCATGCACACAATGAAAAGCACCGGGTAATTGGATTTTGGCATATATCGGAGGCTTGCGCTCATTCCTAATACAACGGCGCAAAGCCCCATGGCATTGTACAGCGCATGTTGATAGTGAGGTTTGATTCCTTTCTTCAATACGGCTCCAAGCACACTTCCCACAACAATACAAGCAGTGTTTACGATAGTTCCTAACATAGTTTTGCAAAATTACACTACAAAGGTACTAATTTCCCGTCATTTATGCATTTCTAAGACCTCGGAATTATAAAACTCCAACCGCTCCGTCACGGTGCCGTTTTTTATGAAAATACAACAAAGGGAGTGGAATTGATGTTATTATGCTATAAACTAGTGTCTATAGAAGAAATTTATGGGTGATATAATAGTTATTGTAATTCTTATTATTGTCAACGGATTGTTCTCGATGTCGGAAGTGGCTTTGATTTCGGCAAGGAAATCACGTCTTTCAGCCGATGCCAAAGCCGGCGATAAGGGAGCCAAGACTGCGCTTGCCTTGGCTGAGGATCCTGATCGCTTTCTGTCCACAGTCCAGATAGGCATAACCCTTATTGGTATTCTCACCGGTCTTTTCTCGGGTGCCGCTTTGTCCGACACGCTTGCGCAATGGCTGCATTCGCTGGGGATGTCGGTCCATGTGGTTAAACCCATTGCTCAAACCGCTATAGTGGTTGTGGTGACGTATCTGTCGATAGAGCTTGGGGAGTTGCTGCCAAAGCGCATAGGTCTTAATGCGTCGGACCGTGTAGCACGCATGATGGCGCAGCCCATGAAACTGCTGTCAGTGATAGCGATGCCGGCGGTGTGGCTCTTGTCCAAATCCACTACGGTGCTGGTGAAGATATTCGGTCTTGACCGTAATTCCAACACGGTCACCGAGGATGAAATAAAATCGGTGATACGTGAAGGCAAGGATGCCGGACAGGTGAAAGATATGGAAAAGGATATTATGTTCCGCGCTTTGGTGATGGGTGACGAGAAGGTAAGCTCGATTATGACCCACCGGATTGACCTTGTGGTGTTGGACCTGTCGATGACGGCAGAGGCTATACGCAATGTAATCAGAGAAAGCATACACAGCAGTTACCCGGTCTATGACGAGGAGCGGGAGGATGTCGTGGGCATAGTGGAGTTGAAAGATCTTATCTTTGAGATATGCAATGACAGTTTCTGTCTGAGAAATGTGGTGAAGCAGGGCGTGTTCATGCCGGAAACGATGCTGGTGTACGATGCACTCGACTTGTTGAAGCAGTCGGGCGCACATTGCGGCATGGTGTGTGACGAGTTCGGGGCTATGCAGGGACTTGTCACTCTATGCGACATTCTCGGTGGACTTGTCGGCTCAGTTGAGGTTGGTACTGACGAGCCGTTTATCGTGGAGCGTGCGCAGGGCAATGGATGGCTTGTTGACGGTCAGTGTCCGATTTATGATTTTATGTCTTATTTCAATCTCGACGACAATTATGTTCCGTCAGGCTATACTACTTTGGCAGGGCTGATTCTTGAAAAGTTAAAGCGAATACCCAAGGTGGGCGACACATTTGAGTTTCAGGACTTGATGCTTGAAATCGGTGATATGGACGGCGCAAGAATTGACCGCGTCATCGTGACCAAGCAACCGGTAGACGCTTCATAACCTTCCCACCGGTTGCTCTTGTCATCATTACCGGTAGTCGGTTTCGATGAGGTCGTGGGCTTCTTCAGCTTTGCGGCTTTCAGCCTTGTTCACAATTTTTACTTTGCCGTCAGGGAACGCTTTTTCGGGGTTCATCTTGATTTCGTGCTTGAATTTGAGATAGTCCTTGCGGGTAGTTTTGATGTATTCATGTTCGCCGGGGCGCGGGGTGATGGGTTGATTGGTCTGCTCGATGCCTTTTATGGTAAATCCATATTCTCCGCCTTCCGATGAAGCGTCCATGATTAGTCCCGGAAGTCCCATGAGTTGCCACGGACCTGCGGGAACAGGTATGTCGGGAGCAAACCATGCGGTCCACTTGCGCCCGTGGTAATCGGCGGTCGCCATCAGGCATTCGTAGCCGAGGATGGTAGTGGTGGAGTCGGCTATTTCCCATGCGAGGTCCGACATCTCTACCGGATATTCATAGTCCTCCTGTGCCGCGCTTCCCAATACCTTAAGAACGGATGAGCCTGGTTCCTTTGTGACCTGGAAAGTCATGATGCGTGACGGCAGATTTACCTTGGAACGGTCGACGCTGATGGAGCCGTTTGTGATAATCAAAGCTTTTGGAGCAAGTTCCTTCAGCATTTGACGGTATTTTTCTTTTCCCTCCGGTGTGGAGTTAAGGGAATCATAAAGTTCCACATCACATCCGTAGAAGCGTGAAGCATCATTGGATGCAAGCAGCACCATGTCCTCATTGTAAGTAATGTCATACCCTTCAGTGTGGCGACCTAAACGATGGTAGTCATACAATGCTTTAATAGAAGCCTTGGGGTATTCTTGCGCCATTGCTCCGAAGGTCAATGGCAGGGCGGCTAAAAGTGTAATGATTAATTTTTTCATTTTTTGAGATATAATGTGATTAAAAATTCGCGTCCGCGGAGCATACTGGAATACTCGGTTTGCAGTAGAGTTCCAAATGTGGTGTAGCTGTAGCTTTTTCGGTTGAGAATGTTGGTCACCGAGCCTGAGATTTCGATTCTTCGTCCTATGTTGAACGTAAGTTTTGTGTCAAGCATCATCATGTTTTTGTATCTGCCGTCGGCTATTTCGTTGCGGTAGAATTCTCCGCCGGTGGTCCATGTGAGCAACGGGCATGGTGTCAGTGTCACGGTCCCGGAATAGATGTAATCGGTGGACGATTGACGAGGCATATCGGCAATCTGCATGAAATTCTTTGACCATGTGAATTGCAGTGACCAGTTCAGCATGGTGGATATGTTGCCGTTGACTGACGGTGTTATAGAAAATGCCTCGCTGTGGTAGGATGTAGGGTTGCCCTGCGACCACATGTTGTTGTGGCTATAGTTGTAATTGCCCTTTAAGTTGGTGCTTCCCCGCATGAAATCAAGTGTTTTCCCTATGTTCAGCATTCCGTAAGCATTTCTTGACTTGGAGGGTAGGGCAGTGTAGGAGTGAAATATGTAGTCGCCTTCGATGTTCTGCATTGAGCCAAATTTAGAGCGATTCCAACTGTATTGCCCCATTGCGCTTATAAAGGTGCCTTGACGAGAATTGCGGAATGTGTAAGATAGGCCTAATGACTGTCCTGAAGCGGTATAGTAGTCGTCGGTTCCGGAATTGAATGAACGGTAATCGGTGAGTATCGACGAGTCATGGATGTTGTGCAGCGAGGCGGGACTGCGGCGTGCGCTTCCCCGAAGAGTCAGTGACATGCGAGGAGTGATTTTCCATTTGGCTGAAAGCGCGGGCGAGAAGAATACTTCGGTGCGGTTCTTCATGCTCCCTGAGAAGAAATAGGTGTACAGGTTCACGGGGAGGTTCACGGTAAGTTCCATTCGGCTATAGCTCCATTCCAGTTTAGGGGCGGCGAATAAGCGGAGATAATCAGTAGTGAGTGCTTCATCGCCTATTATCGCGGAGTTGTTGATGCCCTGTAAGTCAGTCCGTAGCTTACGGAAATATCCGGTTGCGCCGGTTTCGAGCGACACCATCAAGTGGTTTATTATAAATCCTAATGAAGCTCTTTCATCAGTGTAGAATGAGTGTTGGCTAATCTTCTCGCCGTATTTAGAGCCATTGTGTACAACCGTGAGCCGCTCGGGAAGCGAATTCCACTCGTTGCGGCTTGTGAATGTGACGAGTTTGTTACCCCGGAACCGTTTTATTACTTTCAGCACATTGCTTACTGAGTATTCAGGCATTCGTGCCGTCTGCGTGTTGGGGAGGGTGCCGGTGGTGTTAAGACGAAGGTCATTCCACGAAACATCGGTTTTCAGCGTGTTGTTTAGGAAATAACTCTTCTCGTTGGCTTCAAATGTGAATTTTCCGGCAAGTGCGTTCCTGTGGCTCAGTGAATTGCGGTCTTCTACTATCACTTTGTCGCCTGAGTCGAGAAAATAGGTGGTGGCTGACGCTCCCTGTGCAGTGACACGGTCGTTGTTGTAGTCAATCTGTGCTTTTATTTCACCTCCGCGGGCGGTTTTCCACAGGTGGCTTGACGAAATCATCCAAGAGCGGTTGAAGTAACTGCGTTTGGCGGCAAGATTGGGTGTGGAAGGAGTGGATGGACCTATGTAACCGCTTAATTGCTCTTCGGAGCGGTCGGAAAAGAAGTCAAATAGCTGTCCGGATAGATTTGTGCCGGAGTTGTTGCCCTGGAATGTTGTTATCATCTGGTATTTTCCCATTACCATCATGGTGAAAATGTCGCCCTGCCACAGGGCGCCTTTAGGCTGACAGGAATATCCGCCGCCTATTGTGCCATGACAGAGGAAGGTGGCTTTCGCGCGATTCTTCATTTTCAGATTTATGGCTGCCTGGTCGGAGAAGCTGAGACCACGGAGCACCTGCATCGGCTGGTGGTTCTCCATGACTTCCACTGAGCCTATGTCGTCATGGGCTATTCCGTTGGTGGCTATTCCGTATTTGCCGCCGAGAAGGTCATTGCCTTCGATGTAGAATTTGTTTATATCGGTTCCCTGATACTGGATCTTACCGTTTTTTGCCACGTCTATTCCGGGCATTCGTTTCAACACGTCGCCTATGGTGCGGTCCTGTTTTTGCGCGAAGCTCCCAACGTGGTAAGTAATGGTGTCGCCCTGTTCGCGGATGCGTTCAGCCTTGAATGTGACTTCTTTGAGTTGGATTGAGCCTTCCTCCATGCGCACCGAAAGAGGGAAGCTGACACTGTCCAGTGGAATCGACTGCTTGGCGAAACCCATCATCGACACTTCAAGGCGCATTCCGGTCACGCCGGGAACTGTCATGGTGAATCCGCCGTCGGTTTTGGACGATGTGAACTTTTTAATTTTGCCGTCGGAGCCTTTTACAATGACCGATGCGCCGACGAGAGGTTCATTGCGTTCCTTGTCGACTACCGTCCCGGTTACGTCCACTTGCGCCATGACATTGAGTGACGTGACGATTAAAATCAGATATATGAAGAATCCTTTTGTCATATTTGTTGCAAAATTATGGGAGAGTGTCGTGTTGAGCAATACACAAAAGTGTAAATTTACCGGTAATCGGTTTCGATGTAATCCACTATTTCCTCAGGAAGATGATCAGTGTAATCGACTCCTTTATAGACTATGGTGTTTCCTCCTTGGTGGATGTTTCGGGAAGGATTGTCAAGGCATCTTCTGCGCAGTTGCCAGAATTCCACTCGCTTTATCGGCTCCCATTTGTCTGCGCCGAACACATCGTAGTTAGGATTGTTTTTTTGCTGTATTCCATCGGCTATGAAGTAGTATTGTCCGCTATCACATGTTGACTCAAGGATTATTCCAGGAAGTCCTCGTAGTTTCCACGGTCCATCCTGAATGGGAATTTCCGGGGTAAACCAAGCTGTCCATTTGCGCCCATGATAGTCGCATGTTGCCTTGATGCACTCATAACCGAGAATGTTCTTGGTGGAGTCGGTTATCTCCCATTCGATATTAGGCATGGTTTCTTCCCATCGGAATTTTGTGGCGTTTGCTATATCATAGGTAAGCATTTTATTATTTTTTAGTGATTTAGTGATATAGAATGAGCCGTCGACTCTTGGTATTTGATCCGATTGTTTCTTTTCATAACAAACGCGTTTGAATGTGTTGAATTCTTCGAATCCTTCAGGAGTAGACTCGATGGAGTCTATAAACTCAGTGCCGGGAGAATAGAATTTAGCTTGATTCCCATCGGTAAGTAGTATGTATTGATTTGTTATGTCAGGGATAGCACTTCTCATTGTCTGCACTGGGTGAGAGTATCTGTAACTTACCTCTATAGCAGTGGATTGCCCGAAAGCCATAGAGCTAATGCATAATGCACAAAGGAGAGCATTGATTTTTTTCATCTTATATTA
>DAAL01000150.1:15652-15907 GCA_001701065.1 Bacteroidales bacterium GP4 | reverse complement strand
CGTATGACTTCACTTTCCACTGTCGCCCCGAAGCGTGTGGCATCGATGCGTTTAGGATGGGAAATGCGCATGGCGTTGCACAAAATCTGCTCTTTAGGATGAAGCTCCATTACTTTCTTCCAGGCTTCCAGAAACTGGGAGTCGGAGAATGGATTGCTTCGTTTGGGGCGTGAAGTCTGGCTTGTGTTGTTATCATCCTCCTTTTTTGCCGTCTTCTTGTGGAACACATTGGGGGTGTGCAATGTGGTGGCTTTT
>DAAL01000150.1:0-15573 GCA_001701065.1 Bacteroidales bacterium GP4 | reverse complement strand
TTGCTGAGGAGCTGATGCCGGCTGTTGAGGTTGTGATGCGTTGTCCGCAGTTTTTATGGGACGTAACTGCCCTTCCCGTGCATCACTTTTGTGGGAAGGGCTGAGCAGTTGGCACAGTTTGATTAGAGTAAGCTCAACAAGGAATTGCTTGTTGGATGCTATGCGGTAATTCAGGTCGGCGGTGTTGCACAGGTCCATAGCCTGATACAGGAATGTGGGCGAACACTTCTGCGCCACTGCAGCCATGTGGGCTTTTACATCGTCAGCTTCCTCAAGGAGCGACATTGTAGAAGGGTCACGTGCCACCATGAGGTCACGGAAGTGCGACGCAAGCCCGTTGATGAAAAACTGCGAGTCGAACCCTTTATCACGAATCTCTTTATATATAAGGAGTGCATCCTGGACATTTTCGCTCAGGAAAGCTTCGACAAGGCGGTCATAGTAGCGAGCGTCGAGTATGTTCAGGTTCTCCAGCGTGGATTCGTAAGTTATATTTCCCATTGAGGAAGCCGCCACCTGGTCAAAGATGGACAGCGCGTCGCGCATTGCTCCGTCAGCTTTATGGGCAATGATGTTCAATGCGGCTTTGTCGGTGGTTATGCCTTCCTGCGATGCCACATACTCCAGATGGTCAATCATGTCCTGAATGGAGATGCGGTTAAAATCGTAGATCTGGCACCGTGACAGAATGGTGGGTATGATTTTATGTTTCTCGGTTGTGGCGAGAATGAATATCACATACTCCGGCGGTTCTTCAAGGGTCTTAAGGAATGCGTTGAACGCCTGTTGTGACAGCATGTGTACCTCATCCACAATGAACACACGGTATTTCGCGTTGATGGGAGGCACTTGCACCTGTTCGGTAAGTCCTCTTATGTCATCGACACTGTTGTTGGATGCCGCATCCAGTTCGACTATGTTTATGGAATTGCCTTTGTTGAACTCCCGGCATGACGCGCATTCATTGCACGCTTCGCCTTCAGGAGTGCGGTTAGTGCAGTTGATGGTCTTGGCGAAGATGCGGGCGCAAGAAGTCTTTCCTACCCCTCGGGAGCCGCAGAACAGGTAAGCATGGGCGAGACGGTCCTTGCTGATTGAATTCCGGAGCGTGGCGGTCAATGCTTTTTGCCCCACAACGCTTGCGAAAGTCGACGGACGATATTTACGTGCTGAAACAATATAATTTTCCATTGATGTACGGGGATTGCTTTAAAGGGATTAGGGTAGAGCAATCCTCATAGCAAATTTAGTAAAAATCATTGGAATAAGTAGTGGGATTATGGGATATTTTAGTAACTTTACGCATTCTTACGAATAAAAATACCATCATAAACGCTTGCAATGGGTAAATTTGTTACGATAATATTCTTCATCGGGATATTTTTTAACGCAGGTTTTTTGCCGTGCTATGGCGCCGGCGAGGATTTGGCGAAGGAAAATGTGTCGTCATTATTGAAAATTCTTGATTCCGAGATACTGAATAAGGATGAGTATGACAAGCTGAAACGGGAGAGCATAGCACGCCGCATGTCGGAGCTTGACAAGGCTGACTATGCCGAACAGCGTTACTGGATAGCCCGTGACCTGTACAATGAGTACAGCAGCTACGACTCCGATTCGGCGCTTCATTATGCCACCATGAGCTACAATCTCGCCAAGGAGCTTGGCAAAAAGCCGTGGATGGACGAGATGAATATAAATCTGTCCTATCTTTATTCCGCCACGGGACTTTTCGAGGAAGCTAAATCATGTCTTGAGGAGGTGGATCCAAGCACGCTGTCGGGCAACATGTTTATAAACTACTACGAGAAACTGTTGTTTTTCCACACCCATAAGGATCAGTTTGTGGAAATAACCACAGAGGAAAACCCTTACACTGAAAGCGCGGAAAATCTGCTGAAAAGCCTTAGCAACACACTTCCCATGACCGACCCGGAATTTTCATGGCTCATGGGGTGGAGGAGCCTTGGCAGCAAAGAACTGTCGGAGGAAGCTATTCCGGTGATGCTGGAAGTGCTGAAGGGGAGGAAATATGATTCCCGTCAGGATGCCATGGACTCCTGGATGATGAGCCGACTTTACGAGAAAGTGGGCGATGAGAACAACAAAATCAAATATCTCATACTCTCGGCAATATCCGATGTGCGTACATCCAACAAAGAAATCGCCTCGCTTGAAGAACTCGCCAATCTCATGTATCTGTCAGGCAATCTCGACCGTGCCAACAGCTATGTGAACTTGTCCATAGAGTGCGCCAACGATTATAAAAGCCGTGTAAGGGAAGCTAATCTTTCCCGAATACAGCAGAGCATCACTCTGGCTTACCAGGAAAAGAACAAGGAGCAGGCGCGAAAAGTGAATCTGACGTTGATAGCGTTGATAGTGGTGCTGGTGTTCCTTATAGGCACCATTATATATATAGCGATGCAAAACCGCAAGCTCCACGATTCACGAAAAGCCCTCGACAACGCCAATTCCCAGCTGAACGATAACCTAAAAGAACTGCAGAGCGCCCACGCCGCTCTTACGGAGGCAAACAACAGGCTTTCGGGTCTTTATTCGAGCGCAAAGCAGGACACTATAGAACTTTCTATAACCAACAATGCCATGGAACGCTACATAGCCGACATATTCTCTATGTGTTCCGACTACATAAACAAGATAGATGATTTCCGAAAGAAAATCAACCGCATGATTATAGCCGGAAGGCTTGAGGAAGTGCGTGACATCACCAAATCCACTGAGCTTTCCACATCGGAGATAAAGGAACTTTACGCTATATTCGATGAGATATTCCTTAAGATATATCCCGATTTTGTGGCTGACTTCAATACCCTCCTTCGACCGGAGGAGCAGATACATCTGAGAAAAGGAGAGCTTCTGAACACTGAACTGCGCATCTACGCATTAGTAAGGCTTGGGATAAGCGACAGCGTGAAAATAGCCAAATTCCTGCACTGTTCGGTGCAGACTGTTTACAACACCCGGCAGCGTGTCCGCAATAAAGCGATAATACCTAAAGAGCGTTTTGCCGAGACTGTAAAATCGCTTGGAAAAATGTCCTATTAATGTAAAAAGTACAATAACCCTATGCCGGGAATATATAACATTTCATCACTAAAATAACCTTAAAAGGATGTTAATGCATCATTCCAGCACCGTATTTCTTATTTACCAAAACGCTACTATCTCCAATAAGTAATACATTAGTTTATAGATGTTTCCTGATTTTGACTACTTACCAATACACATTACTACCTGATTGTCGCCTTATTAATATGCCTTAACTTTGCAACAGTCAACTTAAATCATAAATTCCAAAACCACAGAGTATGAAAAGTTTTAGAAAAAGTTTTTGTCACAGACTGCTTTTCACAGCATTGATTCTGCTCGCAGGCGGAAACGCATGGGCTGATATTAATGTAAGCGGACTTGTGATTGACACCGCTGACGAACCCGTTATCGGTGCAAATGTAATGGAAAAAGGCACTACCAACGGTGTTGCCACTAATCTTGACGGAGAGTTCCAGCTGACTGTAAAGGATGGAGCTACTCTTATCATCAGTTCTATCGGTTACAAAAAAGTAGAACTAAAAGCTACTCACGAGATGCGGGTGGTCCTTCAGCAGGACAATGCGCTTCTCGATGAGGTGGTGGTAGTGGGTTACGGTGTTCAGAAGAAGAGCGTGGTCACCGCCGCTATCTCTAAAGTATCGGATCAGGACTTGGAGCTTACAGCCCCGTTGCGTATGGACAACGCTCTTAAAGGTCTTGCTTCGGGTGTCACAGTGACATCATCATCGGGTCAGCCGGGAGCCGGATCACGGGTGCGTATACGTGGTATCGGTACTATCAACAATTCCGACCCGTTGTATATTGTCGACGGTATGCCCATCGAGGGCGGACTTGATTACCTCAATCCTAACGACATCGCTTCTATAGAGGTGCTCAAGGATGCCGCTTCAGGTGCTGTGTACGGTGCGCGTGCCGCCAACGGTGTGATTCTTGTCACCACCAAGCAAGGTTCAGGTCCCACAAAGGTAAGCTACGACTTCAGCTACGGCTGGCAGAGCGCGGCTAAAAAGCGTAACGTGCTTAACGCCATGGAATACGCCATGATGATGAACGAAGGCGCAGTTAACTCAGGTGTAGCTCCTTCTTTCGCTGACCCGGCTTCTTACGGCAAAGGCACTGACTGGCAGGATGAGGTGTTCAATGACAATGCGCCCATGATGAACCATCAGGTGAGCGTGAGCGGCGCTTCCGAGAAAGTCGATTACATGCTGTCGCTCGGCTACTATACCCAGGACGGTATAGTGGGTGGCAACTTTGACCGCTCCAACTATCAGCGTCTTACCATGCGCAGCAACTTGGGTATCACAGTGTTTGACGCTTCCAAAGAACGTAATTTCCTTAACAAATTCAAAATCAACACCAATCTGTCCTATGCCCGCATCAAGAGCAAAGGTATAGAAGTAAACTCCACTTGGGGTTCTCCTCTCGGATCGGCACTGTCCATGTCGCCTATCCTTACTCCTTATCTTGAAAAAGGCAGCGCCGAGGAAGCTGCACAGCTTGCTTACCTCTCGGGACAGAAGGATTATATCCCCATGTACGGTGACGACGGTCGACTGGTGATGGTGCCTACAGCTTTCGGTAACTATCAGGAAATGAATAACCCCATCGCTGCCCTTTCCCTTCCCGGACAGAAGAACTGGAGCCACAAGTTTGTGGGTAACTTCATCGGTGAACTTCAGATATGGGATCAGCTACGCTACCGCATCTCTTATGGCGCTGACTTGTCATTCTGGGGCTACGACGGTTATACTCCTACCTACTATCTGCGCAACGGACAAGGACAGACCTTCTCTTCCGCTTTCTCAGGAAAGAGCGACGGCACAGTGTGGCAGATTGAAAATGTGTTGATGTATGACAAGACCATAGGCGAACATTCGTTCAGCATTCTCTTGGGTCAATCAGCTAAAGAAAGCTCAGGTAGCTACTTGAGTGGTTCACGTAACCACATTATTGACTATAACCGTCCTTACATCGACGCTTCCACCGGTCAGGCTGCCGACGGTGACCAGAGCGCAGGCGGCGCGCCTAACGTAAAGGCAAAACTCGCTTCCTATTTCGGTCGTGTAAGCTACAACTACGATGAACGCTACATGATTCAAGCCACTATACGTCGTGACGGTTCAAGCCGTTTCGGTTCCAACAATCACTGGGCTACATTCCCGTCAGTGTCAGTGGGCTGGAACATCATGAACGAAAGTTTCCTTCGCGCCCAGTCACAATGGCTTAACAATGCCAAGCTACGCTTCTCTTGGGGTAAAAACGGTAACGAAAACATAGGTAACTTCCAGTATATAGCACTTGCCGCAAGCGGCAACAACTACATTTTCGGTAAGGACGGTCATGTGGTGATAGGCACCAAGCCCACCCAGCTTGCCAATCCTGACCTGAAATGGGAAGAATCGAAGCAGACTGACATAGGTCTTGACCTTGCATTCCTCAACAACTCTCTTACCTTGACTCTCGACTACTTCATCAAGGACACTGACGGCATGTTGATGACAATGTCATTGCCGCAGTATGTGGGTGAATCCATTCCGGTGGGCAACGTCGGCAAGATGCGTAACTCCGGTCTTGAAATCGACCTCGGCTACCGTCAGAATTTCGGTGACTTCTCAATGCGTGTCGGAGCCAATGTCAGCTACCTGAAGAATAAGCTCATATCTTACGGTAACGCTCAGGGTTGGGCTAACCTTGACAGCTTCCAAGGCACAGGAACTATCACCCGCGCCCAGAACGGTCTTCCTTTCCCTTACTTCTACGGTTACAAGACCGACGGCGTTTTGCAGAATCAGGCTGAGGCTGATGCCTACAACGCACAGTACGGCACAACTCTTGTCCCCGGCGACGTTCGCTTCGTGGATATCGACGGCAATAACGTGATTAATGAGGATGACCGCACCAAGATTGGTAAAGGTATGCCTGACTGGACTTTCGGTTTCAACATTAATCTTAACTGGAGAGGTTTCGACTTCAATGCGTTCTTCCAGGGCACTCACGGCAACGACATCTTTGACGCTACACGCCGTATCGATGCTCTTGCTTCCAATCTTCCCTCATGGATGCTTGACCGCTGGACAGGTGAAGGCACTTCCAACCGTATTCCCCGCTATGTGCAGGCTGATGCCTACAACTGGCAGTCATCGGACCTCCTTGTTTACGACGGCAGCTATCTGCGCCTGAAGAACATGCAGCTTGGCTACACTCTTCCGGCTGAACTCACCCGCAAGGTTTCGGTGTCACGTTTCAGAGTATATGTCGCAGCCGAGAACCTTTGGACATGGACCAAGTACCACGGTTATGATCCTGAAATCTCCTCAGGCGGCACATCGCTTGGCATCGACTACGGTGTATATCCTCAGGCACGTGTGTGGACAGTGGGATGTAATCTTTCATTTTAACCTTAAAACATAACAAGAAATATAATTATGAAGACATTATATAAAATATTGAGTATCGCGGAGCTTGGTGTATCAGCCATGGCTTGTTCCGATGATTTTCTTGATGTCACTTCGCCCACTCAGGCTACTTCCGATGAGTATTTCTCTACCAAGGAGCATGTCGAAGAAGCTGTGATTGCGGCTTACGATCCCTTGCAGTGGACTGACTGGGGCATGAACGAATACAGTCCCTATCAGTTGATGTCGGACATTATGGCTGACGATTTCTGGGTGGGAGGAGCCAATGCCAACGATAACCAGAACTGGCATCTGATGGCTAACTATGAAGCTACTCCTCTTAAAGTCATCACCAGTATATGGATTGAGGCTTTCAGCGGCGTTAAGCGTTGCAACGATGTGCTTGAGGATATTGAACGCGGCGTTACCGGCGCATCCGATTCCGATATAGCGTCATGGAAAGCCCAGGTGCTTGTGCTTCGCGCATTCTATGCCAACTGGCTGTGGAAATTCTATGGCAATGTTCCTTACTACGAAAAGAACCTCACATTCCCTTATATCCAGGAGCAGATGCCGGCTGACGAATTGTATCAGCACATGGTGGGCGATATCGAAGAGGCTTTGGCTCAAAACGCGCTTAAGATGCGTGAAAGCGACAAAGAAGCCGGACGTATCACAAAGGCTATGGCTTACATGCTTTATGCCGAGATAGTGATGTATCAGAACGACTCGGAACGTTACGGCAAGGCACTTGAGTACATGCGTGAGATAATAAACTCATCGGAGTATCAGCTTGTGCCTGACTATGCCACTATATTCACTGAAGCCGGTGAGTGGGGCAGCGAGTCAATATTTGAGATAAACTATATATCGGTCAATGCCATCCGTGACTGGGGCGCTCCCCTTGCCGCAGGAGGCACTGTTCTTCCTACTCTCATCAGTCCCAACAACTGGCCCAGCGGCGCTGACGGACACAACGGAGGCTGGGGATTCTGTCCGCTTCGCAAGGAGACCTACGAACGCTATTCAAGCAACGACACCCGTCGTGATGCTACTTGCTGGGACGTGGCTTCTACCGGCATAGAATACAATAAGCGTTATCAGGACTTTGGATTGTTCCTTGAAAAATATGCAGCGCAAGCTGACGGCAATGCCGGACAAAAAGCATCAAGCGAACTTAACTATAACAACAACTGGCGTGTGTACCGCTTCTCCGAGACATTGTTGAATGCTGCCGAGCTTATTGTTGCCACCGGCGGCAATGCAGCTGACGCACGCAACTATCTTAACCAAGTGCGTCGCCGCGCAGGATTGGTGACCGAGCTTGAACCCACCATTGACAACATCATCGAGGAACGTCATCTGGAATTCGTGGGTGAAGGCAAGCGTTATTGGGATCTTATCCGCACAGGCAAGGCTCAGTCAGTTCTTGTGCCTGACGAATACGGCTTCCGCACCAACACTTGGAGCCCTAATAAGAAGCATCTTCCCATACCTCAAAGCGAAATCGACCGCTCACAAGGTACTTTAACTCAAAACCCCTACTAATAGTAAACACCAATGAAAAAATACAAAGTTTATATTTCCGGGCTACTTCTCGCCATGGGCGGCGCAATGATCATGCCGTCATGCACCGAGGACAAGTATTATGAAGTGGACATTTACGATGTGCCCGAGGCTTCGGCATATGAAAATATGGTTAATATCAATGTGGACCAAGCCACTAACACCGCTTACTTTACATTTGAAGGCGAGGGTGTGTATCCGGTGTGGATAGTGGACGGGAAAAGCTATTCCACATCCCACAGCTGGTCACGTTTTTACCGTAAAGCCGGAGACTACCAGGTGGAAGTGAAGATAGGTAATGCCAATGGCATGAGCACCGGCACTATCGTAAAGACTTTCCATATGGATAAGACAGTCATGAACGGATTCGCCGGATTCGTCTATGACAGTGCATTCAATCTTTGGACTCCTGCCAAAAAGGACAATCCCAGCTTCTATTACGCTCCCGGATGGAGCCAATTGCCTGATCCATCCTACAGTTTTGACGGCGACAGCTATTCATTGACCCTCCCGGAAGCTACTACTGACCAGTGGCAGGCACAGATGCACGTGACTACCGACATATCCCTTGAAGGAGGTGAGCATTACGATGGTTCAATTATATTCACCGCAAGTCAGGAAATGTCCAATGTCACCATAAAGATGCATCCACAGGGCGATGACGAGGACGGACATTGCGTATTCCTTAAACGTGTGAATCTACCTGCCGGAGAACCTACCGCTATCTGGTTCAGCGACAACGAGGCTCCTGTGCCTTACGGTAATCTTGTCTACACCTTCGACTTTGGAGGCAATCCCGCCGGTGTGGAACTCATTATAGAAAACATCGTCATTAAGAAGCATTCCGATGATGACGGAACTGTGCTTCCCGACGTGCCTTCTATTCCGGAACCTGCGTGGGTGGATGTCAACAGCGCCGATAACCTTTGGAGCACCGCTTCATGGACCAACTCGTTCTACTATGCGCCGGGATGGAGCCAGATAGCTGATCCTGTGCTTTCGATTGACGAAAATGTGTACACAATCCAGCTTCCCGAGGCTACATTTGAAACCTGGCAGGCACAATGCGCGTTCAACACTGACATTGCTTCGCCTGATCCTGACGCTGCTTACGATTTCAGCATAGAGTTCGAGTCTACTACCGACCTTCCCGGTGTGATGGTAAAATTGACCCAGACCGATGAGGTGGACGCTGACGGTAACGCTGTCAAGCATGACGACAACTTCTTCTTTGCTGAGACTGTGGCTGTGCCCGCTGAAACCAAAACCCGATTCTGGCAAGCTGCCGTTAAAGCGCCTAAAGGTCCTATGCATGCTATGACCCTTGTGCTTGACTTCGGCGGTAATCCTGCCGGAACTGAGGTGA
The DNA here is from genome assembly GCA_001701065.1 of Bacteroidales bacterium GP4. GTDB lineage: Bacteria > Bacteroidota > Bacteroidia > Bacteroidales > Muribaculaceae > Muribaculum. The sequence goes on along the minus strand of DAAL01000150.1, from coordinate 6,168 downwards.
CGGTGAGCAAAATCATTCTTCAAAAACATAGAGATTAATCATTTTTAGAGGCGCATGGACTCTAATGCGGAGTCCGTGCGCATTTTTTCTAATCAGATATTGATAAGTTGATGAAAATCCGACTGAATATTCTTTTAATTCTCACATTGGGATGGCTTCCTTTGTTAAGCTGCGGCAGTGACGGTAAATCCGATGCGCCGGTTGCTGATGATTCTGTGACCGTTTCCCCTCAGCAACTGCATTACACCTCGGCAGGAGGAAGCGACATTATTGAAGTAAAGTCATCAGGCGAATGGGACGCAGTGTCCTCAGCTTCATGGATTACGTTGACCAAAACCGGGACTACCTCCACTTCGGGGGCTGTCACAGTGACTGTGGCTCAAAATGCTTCAAGGGATGCCCGAAACGGAGAAATCGTTTTTATGTCAGGCAGAGCGCGTAGTAAGGTTACCGTGAGCCAGGATGCAAAGGATCCCGAGCCGGTTGACCTTACTATATCCGTTCCTGACGGCTACGAGCTTGTTTGGCACGATGAATTCGATGAGGGTCCTGAATTGGACAAATCCTCTTGGACCCACGAAGTGCAGGGTCCCGGATGGGTCAACAATGAACTGCAGACCTATGTCAACGGTTCCATCGACGGCGAACGCGTTACAGCCGTGGACAATGGCATTCTTTCGATCAACTGCTTTAAACATGCCGGCACCGTTTATTCGGGACGTGTTTACGCCAAGGTGAACTCCGGATGGCAATACGGAATAATTGAGGCGCGCATCAAGCTTCCTAAAGGTAAAGGCACATGGCCGGCTTTCTGGATGATGCCTGTAAACAATGATTTTGCGGCTAATCCGTGGCCTAAATGCGGTGAAATAGACATCATGGAGGAAGTGGGCTATCATCCTGACTACACATCTTCGTCAATCCACTGCGAGAGCTACAACCACGTGATGGGAACGCAAAAGACCGCCGAACGTTATACCGCCGGAGCCGAAGAGGATTTCCATATCTATAGGCTCGAATGGACAAAGGATTACATTGCTACCTCGGTCGACGGCAAGAGCCTGTTGCGTTTCGATAACGATGGGCGAGGCAATGTGTCCACATGGCCGTTCTCCAAGCCGTTTTATATTATTCTTAATCTCGCATGGGGCGGCTCCTGGGGTGGAGCGCAGGGAGTGGATGAAAATGCGCTTCCGGTGACCATGGAGGTGGACTATGTGAGAGTGTTCCAACCTAAATAATTGAGAAAAGATGAGCAAAAATATATTTTTAATCGGTTTGTTGGCACTGATGGTGTCATGTGCCGGCTCAAAGGATGCCGAAACAGTGTCTCCGTCACCTGATGCGTTTGTGCGGGTGCAAGGTCAGGACCTTGTGACCCCCGACGGTGAGAAGCTGTTTATTCGCGGAACTAATTTGGGCAACTGGCTGAACCCCGAAGGATATATGTTTGGCTTCTCCAAGACTAATTCCGGACGTTTCATAAACGAGATGTTCTGTCAGATGGTGGGTGAGGACTTCACCAACGAGTTTTGGAAGCTGTTCAAGGACAACTACATTACCCGGAAGGACATAGAGTTTATCGCATCCACCGGAGCCAATACCATAAGGCTGCCGTTCCACTATAAACTGTTCACTGATGAGGACTATATGGGACTTTATTCAGCTCAGGACGGTTTTGAGCGTGTGGACAGTGTGGTGACTTGGTGCCGTGACAATAATCTGTACCTTATTCTTGACATGCATGATGCTCCCGGTGGACAGACCGGTGACAACATTGACGACAGCTACGGTTATCCCTGGCTTTTCGAGAGCGAACGATGCCAAAGCATGTTCTGCGACATTTGGAAACGTATTGCCGATTATTATAAGAATGAGCCGGTAATACTTGGCTACGAGCTTATCAATGAGCCTATAGCCCATTACTTCGCTAACAAGAATGAGCTTAACGCCAAGCTGGAGCCTCTTCACAAGCGTGCTGTTGCGGCTATACGCGAAGTGGACAAGAACCACATTATTCTTATAGGCGGTGCGCAGTGGAACAGTGATTTTACCCCGTTTACTGATGCAAAATATGATGATAAGCTCATGTTCACTTGTCACCGTTACGGAGGCGAAGCCACAAAGGAGGCTATAACCCATTTTGTGGAGTTCCGTGACAGTGTGAATCTACCTATGTATATGGGTGAGATAGGGCATAACTCTACCGAATGGCACAAGTCATTCTGTGACGTGATGGAAGAAAACAACATCGGTTACACCTTCTGGCCCTACAAGAAAAAGGACGATTCATGCATGATGGGAATAACAACTCCCGAAAATTGGGATGCAGTCGTGGCTTTTGCCGAGACTTCAAGGGATTCCTATGCCGCTATACGTGATTCGCGCCCCAATCAGGTGCAAGTGAGGAAAGCTATGCTTGACTTCATTGAAAATGCGAAATTCGAGAACTGTGTTCTTCAGAAGGATTACATACGTTCGATGAAGCTGAACATTGACTAATTAAAATGAAACCAATTATGAAATGTAAATATTTTATGCCGGTTCTTGCCGTGCTGCTGTTCTCATCTTGGACGGCAGCGGAGACTTTGCCGGTGTATCTTGACGATACTAAGCCCATTGAAAGCCGTGTGGAGGATGCTCTTTCACGGATGACTCTGGACGAGAAAGTTAGAATAATACATGCTCAGTCCAAGTTTTGTTCGCCCGGCGTGAAGCGTCTCGGCATTCCTGAACTTTGGACTACCGACGGTCCTCACGGCATACGCCCCGAAGTGTTCTGGGACGAATGGGACCAAGCCGGGTGGACCAATGATTCATGTGTGGCGTTTCCGGCTCTTACCTGTCTTGCCGCCACCTGGAATCGTGACATGTCGGCGCTTTACGGCAAGTCGATAGGCGAAGAGGCTGTGTACCGCAACAAGGATGTGCTGCTTGGACCCGGTGTGAACATATACCGCACTCCGCTCAACGGCAGAAACTTCGAGTACATGGGCGAGGATCCGTATCTTGCGGGTCAGATGGTAGTGCCCTATGTGAAATCGCTACAGAAAAACGGAGTGGCGGCATGTGTGAAGCATTATGCGTTGAACAATCAGGAGTTTAACCGCCACACCACTAATGTGAATGTGGATGACCGCACTCTTTATGAAATTTATCTTCCGGCTTTCAAGGCTGCCGTTCAGGACGGCGGTGCATGGTCCATCATGGGTTCCTATAATCTTTATAAGAACCAGCACGGATGCCACAATCAGTATCTGCTGAATGACATCCTTAAAAATGAATGGGGATTTGACGGGGTTGTTGTCAGTGATTGGGGCGGAACCCATGACACCCGCGAGGCAATAACCAATGGTCTTGACCTTGAATTCGGAAGCTGGACCAACGGACTTTCCAACGGGGCAAGCAATGCCTACGACAACTATTACATGGCTTTCCCTTACCGGGAGCTTGTGGAATCAGGCGAGGTCACTACCGCCGAACTTGACGACAAGGTGCGCCGTGTGCTGAGGCTTATCTTCCGTACCTCGATGAACCGTAACAAGCCGTTCGGAGGATTGTGCACCGATGCCCATTATGCGGCTGCGCGCACTATTGGCGACGAAGGTATTGTGCTGTTACAAAACAAGGGACATCTATTGCCTTTGTCAAGTGAAAATGCAGGCACTATCCTCGTGGTGGGTGAGAATGCTCTTAAAATGATGACTGTGGGCGGCGGAAGTTCCTCGCTGAAGGTACAGCGTGAGGTATCGCCACTTGATGGAATACGCAATGCGGCAGGTGCCGGCACCAAAGTGCTTTTTGCCCGCGGTTATGTTGGTGATCCTTCAGGCGAATACAACGGTGTGACCTCAGGGCAGAATCTAAACGATGACCGTTCAGCCGATGAACTTATAGCCGAAGCTGTGTCGATGGCTAAGAATGCCGATGTGGTGGTGTACGTGGGCGGTCTTAACAAAAGTGCCCATCAGGACTGCGAGGATTCGGACCGTGCCGGGCTTGAACTTCCCTATGGTCAGGACCGTGTGATTTCGGAACTGGCTAAAGCCAACAAGAATATTGTTGTCGTTAACATCAGCGGCAATGCAGTGGCAATGCCATGGGTGAAGAATGTGCCGGCTATCATGCAGGCATGGTTCCTCGGGTCGGAAGCCGGAAATTCCATTGCCGATGTGATTTTCGGCAAAGTAAATCCATCGGGCAAACTTCCTTTTACCTTCCCTATGAAACTTGACGATGTAGGAGCACATGCCATGGGCGATTATCCCGGCACGAAGCGTGATGATGCCGACATATGGGATCAGACCTACAATGAAGGCATCTTGGTCGGCTACCGCTGGCACGACACTAAAAAGATTGCTCCGTTGTTTGCTTTCGGTCATGGATTGAGCTATACCGATTTTAAATACGGTAAAGTCACAGCCGACAAAAAGACTATGGACTCTGACGGGGTGATCACATTTACTGTTCCCGTGACGAATGTGGGGAAAATAGCGGGAGCCGAAGTGGTGCAGCTTTACATTTCCGATAAGGATTGCCCGGTGCTTCGTCCCGAAAAAGAACTTAAAGGTTTCGCGAAAGTGTTCTTGCAGCCGGGAGAAACTCAGAAAGTAACATTTACTATCGGTAAAGACGCTTTAAGTTATTTTGATGCCGATGCCCACAGTTGGACAGCCGATGCCGGCGACTTTAAGGCATATGTGGCTTCGGCAAGTGACGACATTAAGTCGTCAGTAGATTTTTCTTTGACGGATAAGGTTCATAATAATTTGGTGATTAGGTAATATTAATGATTGGTTTTTTGATAACCGGATAAAACTCAGGGTTATTTATGATGCAATGGGGAGCCGAGTGATTCTGCTCCCCATTCGCTTTTATAGGGGATTTTGCGGTCTTACAATAAGAATTTTGTAATTTTGCGTCATCGGATTAAGTTATTCCGATTATATTTTTGCATATTATGAGATGGATTAAGTTTCTTGTTGCGATGGCTTTCGTGTCAGTGTGTCATTGCGGCGCATGGGCATTGGACGGTTCATGGCGTGGCGACCTCGTTTTAGGGCAGATGAAGATGCCTATTGTGTTTAACTTCTTGCAAGGGGAGGACTGTACGGTGACCGCCACTATTGATTCTCCCAACCAAGGGGTAAAAGGTATTCCTGTTGACGTGCTGTACTGTTCAAGTGATTCCGTGAGTTTAAAGAGCGAATCTATAAGTGCGGTATTCTCAGGAAAGATAAGTTCCGATACAATAGAAGGGGTGTTCACCCAAAGAGGATATAACTTCAAGTTGCTGCTTGTGCCTGAAACCGGCATTGAGGAACGTCGCCCTCAGACTCCCAAACCTCCATTTGCTTATCAGTCCGTAGATACGGTGTTTCAGGCTAAGGACGGAGTGAAACTTGCAGGGACTATCGTGTTTCCTTATACTCATAAATCGTCGAAAATGCCAATGGTGGTGATGGTGAGTGGCAGCGGTCCTCAGAACAGGGATGAGGAACTGTTTGACCATCGACCTTTTGCCGTCCTTGCTGACCGTCTTGCTGCAAATGGTATAGCGTCTTTTCGGTACGATGATCGTGGAGTAGGTGCATCGGAAGGCAATTTTGCCGAGTCGGACACTTATGTGTTCGCTGATGATGCGCGCAGTGCGGTGGAATTTGTGAAAAGTCTTCCCCAGACAGGCAACGTGGGTATTCTTGGACATTCCGAAGGTGGCACCATCGCATTTATGCTCGGTGCTGACGGTGTGCCTGATTTCATAGTATCGCTTGCCGGTATGGCTATAAGCGGCAAAGAAACCCTATTGATGCAGAACCGTCATTCTCTTGACCGGACTCCATTAAGCGCAGTTGACAAAGAGAACAGTCTCAAGCTTTTAGGACTGTTGTTTGATGCATTTATCGAACAAAAGCGGAACAATGACATCCGACCGGTTGATGTGGACTCGATTGTTGCGGCTTCAGGAGTGACGGTGAATCCTCAGATACTTGCATCGCTCAAGATGAATATAAAAATGCGCAATACATGGATTGATGGATTTCTCAATCTCGATCCACGGAATTTCCTTTCTGACATCAAGTGCCCGGTGCTCGCTCTCAATGGCGACAAAGATATTCAGGTGAATGCAGTGTCTAATCTTTCGGCTGTGAAGGAGAGTGTGAAGAA
>DAAL01000006.1:4329-4641 GCA_001701065.1 Bacteroidales bacterium GP4 | reverse complement strand
ACTATAGGAGGCAAAGCCCGTGTAAAGATTCCGGCAGGAACTCAGCCCGGCAAAGTGCTCCGACTCCGAGGCAAAGGATTACCGTCGACCGAAGGTTACGGTACAGGCGACTTGCTCGTGAACATAATGGTTTATATTCCCGAGAACCTCACCGAACAGGAGAAAGAAGTGTTCACCAAACTGAACGACCAGCCCAACATCAAGCCCACCGAGTCAGTCAAGAAGCGCATCTTCTCCCGCCTCCGCCACATCTTCGAATAAGACATTTCAGTAACCAAACTTCAACTTTCAGCATAAGCCTATGCCCTCCAT
>DAAL01000006.1:4035-4236 GCA_001701065.1 Bacteroidales bacterium GP4 | reverse complement strand
GAACAGGCTTCCTGCATTGCGGGTTGTAGCAGCAGCTGTTTCCTCCGGAGCCATTCCGAGAGTCTGCGCCACGTAAGCCGCCGTGTGGACAATGTAAGCTGACTCGTTGCGCTTTCCACGGTGAGGCACAGGAGCCAGGTAAGGCGAATCGGTTTCAAGCACAATCCGGTCAATGCCTATCTCAGGAAGCACCTCACGCAA
>DAAL01000006.1:0-3929 GCA_001701065.1 Bacteroidales bacterium GP4 | reverse complement strand
CCCGCGCGGCATAGCCGACGCTCCGTCGAGCACCTCAAGCACCTCGTCAAGACCGTCACGGCAATGAATAATGACAGGCAGGTCAAGCTCATTAGCCCACTCCACCTGACGGGCAAATACTTCCATCTGCTCACGGCGGAATGTCTTGTCCCAATACAGGTCAATGCCAATCTCCCCTATAGCTACATAGTGAGTCCCGTCACGCATGAACGCCTCGATGTCAGCAAGCGATTTTTCCCAGTCAGCATTGACCTCAGTGGGATGCAGCCCCATCGCCACCGATGTCTCGGCGGGAAACTCACGGTGCAAGGCAAGCATAGGTTCGACCGTGGTTAAGTCCACATTAGGAAACACCATGTGCCCCACTCCGGCATCAAGCGCACGCTTTACAGCTTCCGAAGGCTGCTCAAATTCCGGAAGATAAAGATGGGTGTGAGTATCTACAATCATGATTGGCGGGTCAATGAACTTTCAGCTATCTCCACAAAGAAAGCCTTGGCTTCCGGTGACAGTCCTGCGTTGTCCAATGCAGCAACGGCACGGTCCACATATTCCTTCATCAGATTCAGGCAGTCGTCCTTGACACCCGTGGCTGCATACACCTCTTTATATATACCTATTTTCTCAGGGTCACGGCTTCCCCGGTAAGCGTCAAGCGTGGCACGCTGCTCACCGTCGCTGAGTTCGTAAGCCTTAGCGAGAAGATAGTTCTTCTTGTCGTTCATGATGTCGCCGCCCACAGCTTTACCGAACACTTTGGGGTCACCGTAAGTGTCAAGATAGTCATCCTGCAGTTGAAACGCAAGTCCGAGCTGTTCCCCGTAAGTGTAAAAAGCGTCACGCACCCCGGCATCGGCACCGGCAAGCAAAGCTCCGGTGGCGCAAGCGCATCCCAGCAACACGGCTGTTTTCAGCCTAATCATGTGGATGTACTCACCGGTGGACACATCGTTGCGCTGCTCGAAATCCATGTCGTACTGCTGTCCTTCGTAAATCTCCATGGCGGTACGCTGGTAAAGGTCCATCACATCGGGGAGCACTTCGCCACGGCAGCGGCACATGTACATCCCGGCAAGCGTGAGCATCGCGTCGCCTGACAGAATCGCCGTGGACTCGTTCCACTTCACATGCACAGTTGGTTTTCCACGGCGCACGTCGGCACGGTCCATCACATCGTCGTGAAGAAGAGTGAAATTGTGGAATATCTCTATCCCAAGAGCTTGATTTATCGACTCGGAGCAATCCAAACCGAGAGCATCGGCTACTGACAGCACAAGCACCGAGCGCAGACGCTTACCGCCCCCGGCGAGAGTGTAGGCGATAGGTTGATAAAGCCCTTCCGGACTTTCAGGATAACGGATGTCGCCTATTGCTTTATTGACGAAATCCTTGTATACGGCATAGTTCAGCATAATAATCCAGTATTTTAGGCAAAGTTAACTATTTTTCCACAAAAACAAAAAGATAGCCACCGCATAACGATGGCTACCTTCATCACATGGAGTCTTATCTACATTCTAAAGCTAAAGCTAAAGCTTAAGCTTAAGCTTTAGCTTCTACTTCGGGAGCGATAAGTTTATATCCCTTGCCGTGGATATTGATAATCTCAATTGAGGGATCGTCCTTAAGATGTTTACGCAGCTTGGTGATATAAACATCCATTGAACGTGCATTGAAATAATTATCGTCAATCCAGATGGTCTTAAGCGCGAAGTTACGTTCAAGAATCTCATTGACATGGGCGCAGAGCAAGCTGAGCAATTCCGATTCCTTGGTGGTGAGCTTGGTGACTTTATCGTCGATCATAAGCACCTGTTTCTGGGTGTCGAAAGTAAAGTGACCAATCTGATACATGGTGATCTCTTTGCCTTTTTTGCCCTTAACACGACGTAATATCGCTTCAATACGGAACACAAGCTCTTCCATCGAGAACGGCTTTGTGATGTAGTCGTCGGCACCAATCTTGAATCCTTCCAAGATATCATCCTTCAACGATTTTGCGGTCAAGAAAATAATGGGTACTTCGGAGTTGACTGTGCGGATTTCCTGCGCAAGAGCAAATCCGTCCTTTTTAGGCATCATAACATCGAGTACACATAAATCATACTTACCTTTCAAAAATGCTTTGTAACCTGCCTCTCCGTCAGGGAACAGGTCAACGCTGAAGCCCTTTGCCTGAAGATATTCTCGCAGCAACATGCCAAGATTTTCATCATCTTCGCATAGTAATATACGCAAACGTTCTTCCATAATAGTTTTGTTTTAAGTAAGTGGTAATATAATTATAAATGTTGTTCTTTCTCCAAAATCGCTCTCCACCTTTATCTCGCCTTTCAGCTCGGTCACCATCTTTTTCACATAGGCGAGTCCGAGACCGAAACCTTTCACGTCGTGGCGGTTGCCGGTGGATACACGATAAAATTTCTCAAACACCTTCTTAAGCTCGTCGCGCTTTATACCGATGCCGTTGTCCGAAACCCGTATTTCAAGACGGTTGTTGGATATATCGGCGGTCGAGATGGTCAGCAGCAGCGGCACATCTTCCCGGCGGTATTTGACAGCGTTGTCAAGAAGGTTAAAAATCACATTGGTGAAGTGCATTTCATCCACTTCCACCAGTGCGTTGGTAGCGACAAGATTAGTTACAATCTTGCCTCCGTAGTTCTCCACTTTAAGCTTGAAGGTGGAGGCTATGTTGGATATTGCTTTGTTGGCATCCACTTCCTGGAGCCTTAGAGTTGATTTCTGACGGTCAAACATCGACATCTGAAGCACTTTTTCCACCTGGAAGCGCAGTCGCTTGGTCTCGTCGTTGATCACTGAGGCTATGTGCTGCATCATCGTGGGCGATTTTCTCACGGTGTCGTCATTGAGCATCTGGGCGGCAAGCGATATCGACGATATCGGGGTTTTGAATTCGTGGGTCATATTGTTGATGAAGTCATTCTTCATCTCAGTAAGGCGTTTCTGCCTGAATGCTATTATGATAGTATACACGAATCCCACTACGAGGATGAAGGTGAATATCATCGTAGGTATCATAAACCGTATGGGCGAGAGTATGTAATCCTTTTTCGTGGGGAAGTACACTTTCAGGTAGTTGATGCGGTTAGACGGGTCATTGGGGAACAGTGTCTGGATAAACATGTTGTTATGACCTATGTGGGCTGCGTCGTAACCTGCAGTCTTGTAGATGATGCGTCCGCCGCGGTTCACCACCGCAAACTCGTAGGGCAAGTCGAGTCCGTTGTTTTCGAGCTCCGTGTGCAGATAGTCAGCCACCACGGCCGAGTCGGCTCGTTCATGGATGGGTCGGTTGCTGGACTGGCTGAGTATGTTGAGTATGACCTCGTTGAGCAGTCCGCGTTGATAGAGGTACTGCCCGCGGATGGTCTCTTGCATGTTCTTGTATTGCTCGCGGGTCTTTTTGTCCCTCAGGTCAGGCACCCTTCCTATACCCGAGTTCACGTCAAGACCCTTAAACTGAGGGTTTTTAGCCGTTTCGTTGGCTTCAAGCTGCGCATATATCGACTGGTCTATAGCTGCGGCATCCTCCTCCAGGAAGTAACGGGTCTCGTCCTGTTCGAGGGCGGTGGACACAGCATATAGACTTCGCCTGACTCCTTCCACAAATTGGTCATCCCTCATTTTGACCATGTTTTTCATATACATGATCTGGATGTATAAGAGTCCGGCAAGCGTCAGAGCCATTATAATAGTCAAAAACCAAATAGTCGTTTTCTTCATTTATTTATCCTAAAAATAAAGAATCTTTTAATTAAGTTAACAATTGTAACCGGTAATTGTTTTTAACATTTCCGGCACGCATCCACGGTTTTAACACTTAAATGCAAATTTAACACTTAATTTTAACACAACAAATTAAATTTCAGAAATAAACAAATTTCAACGACACTTTGACAAAATAT
>DAAL01000115.1:15673-16250 GCA_001701065.1 Bacteroidales bacterium GP4 | reverse complement strand
GAGGAACTGCTGAAACCGCTTTTCATGCGTAAACGCATCACGGCACTCACGGTTCTCAGTGGACCTTGAAGCCACGGCAACACAAAAAGGCATCATAACATGGCGATTCGAGTAACCGCCTTCAACATAATTAGAGAAAACAGCAAAACAATAATATGAAGAGATACAACATTTGGAACAATGCTCTGGGATGGCTGACATTCGTCATAGCGGCTGTCACCTATCTCCTGACACTTGAACCGACAGCCAGCTTCTGGGACTGTCCGGAATTTATTTCACAAGCTTACAAACTTGAAATCGGGCACCCGCCGGGCAACCCCATATTCATGCTTGCCGGTCGATTCTTTGTGAATTTCGCCCCCGATGCACAGCACGTGGCTCTTGCCGTCAATACCATGTCGGCATTACTCAGCGCAGGGACCATATTGCTGCTTTTCTGGACCATAACCCATCTTGTGCGTCGTCTTATCGTGAAAGACGAAGCCGAATCCGTGTCAACTCTTCAGATGGCTATCATCTTCGGAGCCGGACTATGCGGTTCGCTCATGTACACCTGGAGCGACACCTTCTGGTTCTC
>DAAL01000115.1:275-15534 GCA_001701065.1 Bacteroidales bacterium GP4 | reverse complement strand
ATCGCCGTCCACCTGCTCAACCTGCTCTGTATTCCGGCTATCGTGCTTGTGTTCTACTACAAGAAATTCAAGAACCCCGATGCCAAAGGCTCACTCTTGGCGCTGCTGGTGTCGTTCGTGATAGTGGGGCTTATCCTTTACGGACTTGTGCCGGGGTTCATCGAAATGGCGCAGTACTGCGAACTTCTGTGTGTCAACACATTCCACTGGAGCTACAATTCAGGACCTATCATCTACACCATCCTCACCTTAAGCGTGATGATATGGGCTATTTATGAACTCTACAAACAGAACCATGCGCTTAGAATAAAGATATCGTTCTTCCTCAGCGTGTTCCTCTCGGGAATACCCTTCATAGGCGACAGCTGGGTGATCCCGGTGGTTATATTCCTCGGACTTCTCATATACCTCTTCAAGGTGATGAAGATGATTCCCGTGAGAGTGCTCAATGTCATCGTATTAAGCATTCTCGTGATATTCATCGGTTATTCATCCTATGCTTTGTTGCTGATACGTTCGTCAGCCAACACCCCGATGAACCAGAATGCGCCTGACAATGTATTTGCACTAAGCTCTTATCTTAACCGCGAACAGTACGGCGATCGTCCATTGCTTTACGGACAGACATTCAATTCCGGCATTCTCTACCAGGTGGATGCGTCGGGTCGCCCGCAAGCCATAAAGAAGGAGGGCAAGAAGCTTTACGGCAAAGTGGTGAAGAACTCTCCCGACGAACCTGACCGCTACGAAGTCACCGGCTACAAGACTGACTACGTGATGAATCCCGAACTTGACATGCTGTTCCCGAGAATGTACGACGGCAAGTTTGCCAATGTCTACCGCGACTGGACAGGTATGACCGGTAAAGAAGTCACCGTGACACCTTATCTGGACATAAACGGCAATCCGTATCCCGGAGCCGGCGTACAGACCAAGATTAAGCCTACATTTGCCGAAAACCTCCGATTCTTCTTCAACTATCAGCTTAACCACATGTACTGGCGTTACTTCATGTGGAACTTCACCGGTAGACAGAACGACATCCAGGGCAACGGAGAGATAACCCACGGCAACTGGATTTCAGGAATTCCGTTTATCGACAATCCCCGTCTTGGCGACCAGTCGTTGCTTCCCGAGGACCTCGGAAGCGGCAACAAGGGGCACAACGTGTTCTTCATGCTTCCGCTTATTTTTGGAATAATAGGACTGTTGTGGCAGTCATTCTTCTCCAAGCGAGGCATACAACAGTTCTGGGTAGTGGCGTTCTTGTTCTTCATGACAGGCATTGCCATTGTGCTCTATCTTAACCAGGTACCCAATCAGCCCCGTGAACGCGACTATGCGTTTGCCGGCTCGTTCTACGCATTTGCCATATGGGTGGGAATGGGAGTGCCGGCTATATGGTACGGCATCACCCGACTTCTTAAAAAGGATATCTTCAACAGCAAGCAGGCAAAGATAGCCGCCGGAGCCGCAGTGGCTCTCGGACTCATCGTGCCTCTGCAAGTAGTGTCGCAGACATGGGACGACCATGACCGCTCGGGACGTTATACTACCCGTGACTTCGGAATGAACTACTTGTCGAGCCTGGAGCCTAATGCCATCATCTTCACCAACGGCGACAATGACACATTCCCCTTGTGGTACGCTCAGGAAGTTGAAGGTTACCGCACCGATGTGAGAGTAGTGAATCTGTCCTACCTGACCACTGACTGGTACGTGGACCAGATGCGTATGCCAAGCTACGACGCTCCCGCCATCGACATGCTTGCCACACCCGACGTGTATGCCCATGACAAGCGTCAGTTCTCTTATTACCTCACGCCCGACACATCAAGAGTCAATGCGCTTTCGGCATTGAAAGAACTCTATTCACCCGATGCCAACAAGAACTCATGGGGTCTTTACGAGTTCAAATACCCCAATATGTATGTGCCCGTTGACAAAGATGCCGTGCTCAAAGCCGGACGTGTCACTGAGGACGAACTTCCCGCAGTGGAAGAGTTCATAAGCCTTGACCAGACCGAAGAACCGGAACAAGGTCTCCGCCTCAGCAATGTAATCGCTATCGACATGATTGCCACCAACGCCAAGAACGGATGGCAGCGTCCCATCTACTTTGCTATGACTGTCCCTGACGACTACTATCTGAACATACCCGATTACATGCGCTCTACCGGTATGGCTTACGAAGTCGGTCCCATAAAGAACTATGATTATGACGGATTTAATATTGCTGTGAACACTGACAAGGCTTACGACAATATCGTCAACAAGTTCCGCTGGGGAGGACTTGACCAGGTGAAGACAGCTGACGACATCTATCTTGACGAGACAGTGCGCCGCATGGTCACCACCACACGCACCACTATGTTGGGACTCGCCACTGCCCTCTACAATGAAGGCGTGGAAGCTGAGTTATACTTCCATCAAGATAGTGTGAACATGGATGCCGCGCAGCGTGAAAAAACCGAGAAGTTCATAGCCGACCGATACGCCAAGACCGGCGAAGTGCTCGACCTCATGGTAGAGAAACTTCCCGAATACGTCACTCCTTACGGAATCACCATCGGTAATCAGTTAGTGGATGTGTATTATCGTCTAAGCGATGTCACCGGCAACAAAGAGTATCAGGAGAAAGCGCTCAAGATTCTTGACCGTGAGATAGAGCTGTACAAGCAGTATGTGCTCTACTTCCAGACTCTCACCCCATCGCAGTTTGCGTCATTGACACGCGCTGACCGTTACATCTACGATTCTTACTTCCTGTCGTTGATTCAGCAGTATCACGACATGGGAGGCGACAGCGAGGCACTCATGAAGCAACTTCAGCAGGAGGGCGTGAACTTCAGCCGTTTCTACCGCCAGAAACCGGAAGTGCAGGAACAGTCCTTTGAATAACTTCACAAGAAGGCAATGTTTATAGAACGACCGCCGCTCATCTACCGCAGCGTATTCTCTGAAGCAATTTGGCGAATCAAGAAAAAGCGGAAGAAAGTGGTATATCTGACTTTTGACGACGGACCCATTCCGGAGGTGACTCCATGGGTCCTCGACCTTCTTGACCATTACGGAATCAAAGCCACATTCTTCATGGTGGGTGAAAACGTGAAGCGTAATCCTCATCTGCTCGAAGAGATAAAAAAGCGCGGACACAGCTGGGGCAACCACACGATGAACCATCTACAGGGACTTAAAGTCACCTCGCCCACTTATCTGCGCAACATCATGGAAGCTGACGAACTCATCGACAGTCCGCTTTACCGTCCGCCGCACGGAATCATGCGTTGGGGACAAGCAAGGGTGATAAAGGATCATTTCAACATTATAATGTATGACCTCGTGAGCCGTGACTATTCCAAGAAGCTCAACGGCGAACAGGTGCTGAAAAATGTAAAACGATTCGTGCGTAACGGCTCCATCATCGTGTTCCATGACTCTCTGAAAGCTGAAAAAAATCTACGTTACGCACTGCCGCGCGCTATAGAGTGGCTCCTTGCCAACGGTTATGAGTTTGAACGTCTCCCCATGTAACCGCTCGGAGCTTGAGGCTGAGTGCAGCCGGGTAGGAGCATCGGCTATGGGGATTGCCCCCTCCGCCGAAGTGGATTCCGAGGCAAGGGAGAGCTACCTCAAGTGGATAGCGCAAGGTCGCCACGGCACCATGTCCTACCTTGACCGCTACCACGACATCCGTAACAACCCCGAAGCATTGCTGCCTCAGGCGCAGTCAGTGATTGTGGCTGTGTTCAATTACTTCCCGGCTGTGACACTTCCAGGCGATGCGCCGCAGTTTTCCTATTATGCCTATGGCAAGGACTATCATGATGTGGTAAGGGCACGGTTGTCCGAAGTCACCGATTTCATGACAAGACATTGGGGCGGAAACCACCGCATCTGTGTCGACACGGCTCCGCTGCCTGAAAAATATTGGGCGGTTAAAGCAGGAGTAGGCTTTACGGGCAAAAATTCATTGCTCATAGTGCCCGGCGCAGGCTCCTTTGTATTCATAGGAATCATCTTGACCACGCTTCGGTTCAGTTATGACTCTCCATCGGAAGGACATTGCGCGTCATGCGGAGGTTGCGTGAAAGCATGTCCCAACCATGCGATACTTCCCGACGGCACAATCGACGCAACAAAGTGCCTTTCTTACCTCACCATCGAAAACCGCGGCGACATTCCGGAAGGAATCGACATGGCGGGAAACGTCTACGGTTGCGACATTTGCCAGAAAGTGTGTCCACATAACCGCAAATGCCGTCCCACCGCAATAAAAGAGTTCATGCCGTCGCCCGAATTCCTGTCGCTCGACGCTGACAAGCTTGCATCCATGACTCCGGAGCAATTCTCAGCCATCTTCCGTAAATCGGCGGTAAAACGCACCAAGCATTCCGGACTTATTCGCAACATCCACCGCCTGCTTGACACCAAGAACGGAGAAACTGTTTAAATTTCTGTTCAAATTCACTATTCCACACGGATTATTTATTAACTTTGTCGTATGGGAAAACGAATTTTGCTCGTAAATAAGTTTTACTATCGCCGAGGGGGCGACTGCGTGTGTGTCCTCAACCTTGAGCGTCTACTTCGCCGCAACGGACATGAAGTAGCGATATTCGCCATGGACTATCCTGAAAATGAATCCACGCCGTGGAGCCGGTATTTTGCTCCCAATGTGACATTCCATGGCCCGGCAAGCGAAAAGCTCAAGATGGTGCGACGCACTTTAGGATTTGACGACCTCAACAAGTCGTTCCGCAGGCTGCTCGACGATTTCCGCCCCGATGTGGTGCATTTCCATAACATCCACTCCTATCTTTCGCCGGGTCTTGCGAAAACCGCGAAGCAGTACGGAGCGACAGTGGCGTGGACTCTCCACGACTATAAGCTGCTGTGCCCTTCCTATCTGTGCCTGAGGGACGGAAAACCGTGCGAAAAATGTCTTTCCCATCCCGTAAATGCACTTATCCACCGGTGCATGAAAGGCTCTCTCCCTGCAAGTGCCATAGCATGGATGGAATCGATGCGGTGGTGCCGCAAGAGCCTACAACGATGGGTGGACACCTTCATCTCCCCCAGCCGCTTTCTTGCCGCTCTGATGGAGAAAGGAGGATTCGATTCAGGCAAAATCACCGTTCTCCCCAATTTCCTTGACTCCGGCACCGGCAAAACTTCACCCGAAGCGCAGCAGCAACGCAAAGACTATTATTGCTATGTGGGACGCTTGTCGGAAGAAAAAGGGGTCAGGACTTTGCTGAAAGTAGCCGCTGCTATGGACCGCGAACTGCGCATAGCCGGCGACGGTCCTCTTCTTGAAGAGCTTAAAGAGCGTTACGATGGTTACAACACTATAAAATTCTTAGGCAGAATAGGAGCACAGGAAGTAAACGCGCTTCTTGCTGACGCACGATTCTCGGTGGTGCCTTCGGAATGGTACGAGAACAATCCCCTTTCAGTGATAGAGTCACTCTGCGCCGGCACGCCGGTGGTGGGAGCCGAAATAGGAGGAATACCCGAACTTATCGACGACAATAACGGACTCACATTTAAGTCAGGCGATGAGACTGACCTCGCACAATCCTTAAACACAGCATGGTGGGGACCGTGGGACCACTCGCTGATAAGCGAGGAAGCACGGGAAAAGTTCTCGGAACAGAAATATTATGCTAACATTTGTAAAATATATCATCTATAATTACGTTATCTAAGAAACTGATTATGTTATAAGCAGTTTTATTAGTGTAATATTGTAATTGTACCGGATGATAGTTACTTTACCCACTGACGCTTCTATAATATTGACCTATCGCTGCCCCATGAGGTGCCAGATGTGCAACATATGGAAATACCCCACCGACAGCAAGGAAGAGATTAAAGCAAGCGACTTGGCGACACTGCCAAAGCTGAAATTCATAAACCTCACCGGAGGGGAACCCTTCATCAGGGAAGACCTTCCCGAAATTGTCGAGGAGTGTTACCGTCACACCCCACGAATTGTCATATCCACTTCCGGATGGTACGACGAGAGAGTAATAAAACTCGCCGAGCAATTCCCCAAGATAGGCATACGCATCTCCATCGAGGGCTTAAAGGACAAGAACGACGAACTACGCGGCAGAGAGGGTGGCTTCGACAAGGGACTGCGCACGCTGAGGACTCTCCGCGAAATGGGACTTAAAGATATAGGGTTTGGATGCACTGTGTCCAACCACAATTCATCGGACATGCTTGCCCTGTACCGCCTTTCCCGTGAGATGGGGATGGAATTTGCCACAGCGGCGTTCCACAACTCCTACTATTTCCATAAGGATGACAACGTGATATCCAACCAAGAGGAAGTAGCGGCTAACTTCCGCCGGCTCATAAAGAACCAGCTGCAGGAACCGCACCCCAAATCATGGTTCCGCGCCTACTTCAACATGGGACTGATCAACTACATCCACGGAGGACGGCGATTACTTCCGTGTGAAGCCGGAACAGCCAATTTCTTCATCGACCCCTGGGGCGAGGTATATCCCTGCAACGGACTTGAGAAAAAATACTGGATGGAATCAATGGGCAACATCCACAATGCGCCGTTCATGGACATATGGAACAGCCCGCAGGCTCAGAAAGTGAGGGAACTCGTGAAGAATTGCCCCAAGAACTGCTGGATGGTGGGAACAGCTTCACCGGTAATGAAAAAGCACATAACCGTGCCCGCTAAGTGGGTAGCTAAAAACAAGCTCCGTGTGATGCTTGGGAAAGAACCTGACTTGGAAGGCATTTAATAATACCGGTCACATGAAGATAGTGGTTATCGGCACCAGAGGAATCCCGGGCATACAGGGAGGCGTGGAGACCCATTGCGAGGAACTCTATCCGCGCATCGCCGCCTTGAGGCACGATGTCACCATCCTGCGTCGGTCATGCTACATAACCCCCGACAACAAGGTCCGCTCCTATAAAGGCGTGAAGCTCATCGACTTGTACGCGCCCCGCAAGAAAGCATTCGAAGCCATTGTGCACACATTTTTAGGAGTGCTCCGTGCACGGGCTTTGAACCCCGACATATTGCACATACATGCCGTGGGACCTTCGATAATGGCTCCGCTTGCACGGCTTCTCGGCATGAAAGTGGTGATGACCAACCACGGTCCTGACTATGACCGCAAAAAGTGGAACAAGACTGCGCGCCGAGTCCTCATGCTGGGCGAAAAATTGGGAAGTCGCTTCAGCAACCATGTAATTGTGATTTCGCAGGTCATAGCTGACATCATAGCCGCCCGATACAACCGCACCGCCCGTGTATCGCTAATCCACAACGGTGTTAACATCCCGGTGAAGTCCACCGACTGCAGTTACATAGCCTCTCTGGGACTCGCGCCCCGCAAGTACATCCTTGCCGTGGGAAGGTTTGTGGAAGAAAAAGGATTCCATGACCTCATCCGCGCCTATTCCATGATGGAACGCCGCGGCGAATACAAGCTTGTGATAGCCGGCGACGCTGACCATGACGATTCCTATTCAAAATCCTTAAAACAGCTTGCCCGGGAGCACGGCGTGGTACTCACAGGATTCATAAAAGGTGAAAAACTAAACCAGATACTCACCAATGCGGCTCTCTTTGTGCTTCCATCTTACCACGAAGGGCTTCCAATAGCACTCCTTGAGGCTATGAGCTACGACCTTGACGTGGCAGTGAGCGACATTCCCGCCAACCGATTGCCTCAACTCAGCGCCGATGACTTTTTCCCGACAGGCGACACTGCATCACTCGCCCGGTGCATCGACCGCAAACTATCGCAGCCTGACACACAGCACTACGACCTGTCGTCCTATCAGTGGGACAACATAGCGCAGTCCACCCTAAAGGTGTATGAACTCACATTAAAGTCTTAGGATCGCTGAAACTCCGAAGGCGACATTCCGGCGAGGTTCTTGAAATACTTCCCGAAAGAAGATTGATTGGTGAAATTAAGCTCGTAGGCTATCTGCTGGATGTTTTTGCCTGAGAAACGCAGCAGATTCTTAGCCTCAAGCATCACATAGTCGTCAATCCATGCCGATGCGCTCCGCCCTGTTGCCTCCTTTATAAGCAATGAAAGGTATTTTGGCGATATGTAAAGCTTGTCGGCATAGAAGCCCACCGAACGTTCTTTCTTATAGTTTTGGCTCACAGCCTGCATGAATTCCCTCACATAATGCGACTTGCGCGAGTGGGACCCTCCCGAAGCCTTTTCGCCGGGGAGTTTCTTGCGGGTTATAATCTCAAGCACCTGGTACACCATCGCAGCCACAAGATTACGTGCTATGCTTTTCACATAAATGCTTTCTGTGTCCGACGATGCCGCAGTTTGATGCAGAAGCTGCAGATAATTGCCTATCAGTTTCAGTTCCTCATCGGTAAGGTGATGCACCGGCGATGAAGTTTCCTTAAGCGAGTGATAGTTGATTACATTAAGGTCAAAGTTCACATCGCGCATGAACTCCGTCGAGATAAACAACGCCGAACAGTCAAAATCACCGTCATGTCCCTCACGGCTCACTATGGTTTCCGGCCCTATGATTATTATAGAATTGGGGTCCACGTCGTAATGGTTCAGATTTATGGATATTCCGCTCATCCCCTTGATGGCAAGCAAGAAAGTAAGCCCCTTAAAGCGGAATACATTATTGACAAACGACGGAGGAAGCATCTCCGATTTTATTCGGGTAAGAAGGTAATCCTTGCCAAGGCAACTGAAGTCATCGGTATATTGCCTTAGCCGTGATATCTCTCCTATTTCAAATGATGAGGTTGGCATGATTGGCTATTTTCTTATTTTTCTACAAAATTTGTAAAATTCCATAATATATCCAAACAAATTTCCTATTTTTCGACTTTTTAACTAATCTTACCCCATTATATCCCACATCCACCCCTGCCATCCGGGCAAAACCCTAAGTCCTACGGTAACGCTTCGAGCAACCATAGGCTAAGCTAAAATTTGGCTCCGCCAATTCCACCGCAAAATGTTAAAATTCAGCCGCTTCCTGCATTTAACATATATTTACCTTATATTTGCGAAATTAACCAACTAAAATCATATTTCCCACAATGAAACGTACAGTACCATTGACAAGGCATCAACCCCAAGTGCATCAACCTCCAATCTTGGACATCATTGTTCCGATTTCAGGAGCTTTTGATGGAAAAACCAATCTATAAAGTCTTATGAAGAAATTATTGTTAATCTCAGCATTAGGGCTTTGTTCCATTATTATGCCATGCGGGTGTATGTCCACATGGGATTGGCCCTTTATTATATTTGTAAACAATAGCTCCGATACCATAAGGGTTGAGGTTATAGAGCCGGGAGAGACATACAGTGCGGCATATTCCCATGGAGTTATATATCCAAATTCTTCTGATGATATTTTGGGTGAAAGAAGCCGTAAAAAAATATTTAAAGAGAGTCCGTTACAAGAAGTGTTCATATATAAGATGACTTCAGGGGAAGACAACAACACTCTATTGACTAAAAGAATAATCTCTTATGATTCAATCAAGGAAAAGGAATGGATTCTTTATTATCCTTTTGACCATAATAGCAATTGTTCTATTGAAAAATAAATGATTATGAGAAAAATAGTATTACATATTTTGCTCTATGCAACTCTGTGCATGATTCATTCTTGCGAGCAACCGCCAGATGATATAGGTGTGGTGGTGCTGAATAATAGCGAGAAAAGAATTATGGCGACAATAAACCATGATTATCCCAAAACTATTACCGAGGTCGTCAGGGATTCTATCGTAAAGATTTGTCCTCAGGACGTTGGGAGGATGTTTGGTTACTATAACAGTATCGACGCTAATACGAAAGAAGTCCTAATACTGAGGTCAACAGAAAACTCCGATAGATTCGTTATTGAGGGAACAGCAAAAATCGCTCCTTCAAGGTGGAGTCGAGAGGAGTATAATATTCATCTCGCTTATCCTGAGGATTTTACTACGGTTGATTCCGAGATTATTGTTCCGATTACAGGAGCATTTGATGGAAAAACCAATTTATAATTTTAAAAAGTTTTAAGATATGAAAAATTTAATATGGGGCTTCATTTTGATTATTGGGACTGCGTCAATCAGTTGCTGTTATCATCCTACATAAATCCATATACTCTCTGGATGTATTAATAACCAATATCAGCATTTTGTAAAATGAAATACGTGATTAAATATCTATGTGTGGTAGCTCTGGCGCTATTTATGTGCAGATGCACTGTTTGGGGAATTATATATAACCATCGTAAAGACCTACATGCATGGTCAACCATAAAGTATACCTCTGACAAGACGTTAGATGACAAAATAAGATTTGACGGATACTATTCCGCCAGTGGCACATATCCGAGTATTACCGACAGCACCTATACATATTTCTTTAAAGACGGAGACATCGCCTTCATGAAAGACAACCCAGCTTTTTGGCATCACGACAAAATAAATGCCGTGGCAGAAATCACAGGTGACACATTGATTGTTAACAGGTATACAGATGGAGAATTTTGGGTTATGTCTGTATGGGGATATAAATTCTTAATTAAAGATTGTAGGACTCTAAATCTCATTGAAGTAGCCTATCCTTCATCACCAATAAATATAAGCATGGAGAATTCTTGGCGACGACCTATAGATTCTATGACTCTTCATTTCCATCCTCTTGACTCGGTTCCGGTGTATGAAAATCCCTTGAAAGAGAAAAAGTGGATGTGGGAGCACAAGGAGGACTGGAAGCAGTGGAAAGAGGGACAGAAACGCCTCAAAAAG
Source organism: Bacteroidales bacterium GP4 (assembly GCA_001701065.1). Lineage (GTDB taxonomy): Bacteria > Bacteroidota > Bacteroidia > Bacteroidales > Muribaculaceae > Muribaculum. The sequence continues at coordinate 4,739 of DAAL01000115.1, read as the reverse complement.
GAGCGGAAACTTAAGAGTAAAGGACAAACCAAACAGAAATATGATCCCTATGCCCCTGATATGAACAGGGGGAGGGACAATCAATCTATTAATTAATAAACTTAATAAGCGATGAAAAGAGTAAAAGCATTAGTGATGGCATGTATGCTTGTCGTGGGGATGACTGCGGCGGCGCAGAATGCCGAATTGGCGGGACGCAGCACTGTGGCTGTAAACGGCGGTGTGGGATTCATAACCAGTAAATTTGAGGGGTTATGGGACGAAGGGAATCCAAAAGTCGGCTCTGATTGGTCGGGGTCTTATTCATGGACTTCGGCAAAGGGTTTCGGAGCGGGAATTCTTTATGCTTACTATCACTCGTCATGTTCTTATATGGGACTTAAATATAATGCCGACATCCACTATGTGGCACCGCAGTTTGTGTGGCGTTTCTACCGTAAAGGCAATTGGCTGTGGGATATGAATGCCGGTGTGGGATATTTCCGTTTTAACGAAAAAATGAAGAGTGTCATAGCTGGACACACGGGATTCGGCATCAACTTCCTTTTCAACGGAGAGTATCTTTTCAATCCCCATTTTGGGCTTGGAGTATCGGCTGGCTATATTTATGGTTTCCTTTCGGGCGACAATGCCCCCGTTGATGATGCCGCTTATTCCAGTGTGGCGCGCTTCAGCATCGAAGTGGGACTTCGGGCGCATTTCTGATTCTTGCTGATGCCTGTCAACGAGCAGAGCATCTGCGCCTTCGGCGCATCGTCCCATTATTACCACTAAAAAGGTTTAATCAGAGACTGATTATAACCAAAAATGTAGTATCTTTGCGCTTGAAAAAGTAGAATTGTATTTTTATGGCTCAGAAAAAGAAAAGCTCTGTCGTTAAAGATATATTGAAATACATTCTACCTGTGGCGTTGAGCGTGTGGTTGTGCTATTACCTCTACACACAGGTGGATGTGAATGTAATCATGGCTGAAATAAGCCAATGCCGGTATCAATGGATAGGGATAGCCCTTGTGGTGAGCATCTTCTCCCACATATTCCGTGCCATGCGGTGGAGCATCCAGCTAAAGGCTCTTGACATTTCCGTCCCGCTTGCTCCGCTGGTGTGGAGTATATTCGGGACTTACGCCATCAATCTTATTGTGCCGCGCTTGGGCGAACTGTGGCGCACAGGCTACATCGCCAAGCGTCAGGACGCTCAATTCACCACGGTGTTCGGATCAATGGTGTGTGACCGCCTTGCCGACACTGTCACGGTGCTGTTGCTCACGCTGTTCACCTTCTTTATCGCCCGTGACGCTTTCATCTCCTTTGCCGAAAAATACCCTCAGGTGTACCAGGGTGCGCAGAACATGCTTAACTCGCCGTGGATATGGGCGGCTGGAGTGGCATGTGTGCTCCTCGTGATATGGCTTTTCACGTCCAAGACCAGCAACAAATGGGTGCTTAAAGTACGCACTGCCGTCAAGAACCTGTGGGACGGATTCGCTGTCGTAGGCAAAATGCCCCATAAAGGGAAATGGCTTCTGCTCACAGTAGCTATATGGGGATGCTACTACTCTCAGCTGTATCTGGCATTTTTCGCTTTCGGATTCACCGAACACCTCGGCATAGTGTGCGCATTGGTGGCATTCGTGCTGTCAAGCATCTCCATGGGCATCCCCAGCAACGGCGGACTCGGACCATGGCATCTCGCTATAATCTTTGCGCTCGGCATATACGGTATCGACAAGAATCCGGCTGCCGCCTTCGCCATGATTGTGTGGGGATCGCAGACATGCCTTCTCGTGGTCCTCGGACTATATGCGTTCTTCTCGATTCTCTTCGATAGAAAGCATCAGCGTGCGTCAAGCTTACCTCTCCAATAAAACACCAAGCTTATGGAATTTGACAATCACCCCGATTACTTCACCAACAATGAAGAGCCGGTCAGCGACAACAAGAATCCCAATGTGATTCAGTTCCACGATGTGGAACGTGCGCCCGAACCTGTCCCTGCACCGGTGCAAAATGAGCCGGAACCGCCCAAAAAGCCCAAGAAACCTCATCCGCTGCGCAAATTTTTCCTGCTTGCGACATTAGTGATAGTTATCGTGCTCGGCGTGGTAGTGTGGGCACGCTACATCAACCCCTACGAAACTGACATGACCGAACGGGGATATGTGGTGGACTTCAAGCGGCAAGGCATGATATTCAAGACATGGGAAGGTCAGATGCTTGTGCAGAGCGCGCTCACCGATGCGTCGCGCCCCTATTCACGCGACTTCGTGTTTTCGGTCGACGATGACGCTTTGGCTCGTCAACTTGCATCCCTTAACGGCACAGGCAAGCAGGTCACCATCACTTACAAACGCTATTGGGGAGTGTTGCCCTGGCGCGGAGCCACGCAGTGCATTGTGACCGCAGTGAAAATTCCTTAATTTTTTCAACCGAGTGTTAACACTTTTTACTCTATAATCGTTCTATTATTTTAAGAGTACTGTATAATTCAAAACAACAAGCTATTATGTCACAGATTAAGACCATCGGTATTTTGACCTCCGGAGGCGATGCTCCCGGCATGAATGCTGCCATTCGCGCCGTGACCCGTTCAGCCATCTTCAGCGGATTTAGTGTTAAAGGTATCTATAGAGGATACCGTGGTTTGATTACCAATGAGATTGTGGAGTTTAAGACACAGAATGTCTCCAACATCATCCAGATGGGAGGTACAATCCTGAAAACTGCCCGCTGTAAAGAATTTGAAACTCCCGAGGGCAGGGAACTCGCCTACGACACCATCCGCCAACATGGTATCGATGCGCTTGTGGTAATAGGCGGTGACGGATCACTGACCGGTGCGCGCATTTTTGCCACTGAATTCAACTTCCCCATAATCGGACTTCCCGGAACCATCGACAATGACCTTTACGGAACTGATAAGACCATTGGCTACGACACCGCTCTTAACACAATCATGGAGTGCGTCGACAAAATCCGTGACACAGCCACAAGCCACGAACGTCTTTTCTTCATCGAAGTCATGGGACGTGACGCAGGCTTCCTCGCCCTCAACGGCGCAATAGCATCAGGTGCCGAGGCTGCGATAATCCCGGAAATATCAACCGAAGTCGACCAGCTTGCCGAACTTATCCAGAACGGATTCCGCAAGAGCAAAAACTCATCGATTGTGCTTGTAGCGGAAAGCCCTGTGACCGGTGGTGCTATGGCGCTTGCTGAACGTGTGAAAAACGAATATCCGGGCTACGACGTGCGTGTGTCAATACTCGGTCACTTGCAGCGAGGCGGTTCGCCCACAGCCACCGACCGTATTCTTGCGTCCCGTCTTGGCTCAGCCGCCATCGACGCTCTGCTTGAGGACCAACGCAACGTGATGATAGGTATACGCAACGATGATATAGTGTATGTGCCGTTCTCCAAAGCCATCAAGAACGACAAACCCATCAACCGCGACCTCCTCAACACCCTCCGCCGCCTCTCAATCTAAGAAACTTTTCTTGGAATCAGATAAGCTGCAACTGACTTAATTCATTTCCGAAAGTATGAAGGGCTGCCTGTATCTTCTCGGTTGTTTTAGCCGAGGGATGACGGTAGCCTTTAGCATACTGTGATAATTGAGCGGCAGATACACCGGTCAACCTTGATAACCCGGCATAAGTCAACTTGCCGGCATAATATAGCAAAAACGAAGGTACATCATATGCAAAGCTGAATGAAGCCTCAGTAAAAGCTTCGCCACGCTCCGCATAAAATTTCTTCATCTCATCATAGCAGTTATTCCAATCAGCAACAGCCTCCTGTACTGAGGAACCAACGCCATTCATCCCATAAGGAAGAGACATAGCATCTTCCATATATGCGCTGTAGGTGCCGTCGTCAGCACGTTCTATTAATACTTTGACTGTTTTCATATTATAATTTTATTTTAATAACATTCAGTTTATATTGTCAGTTTACAAAAATTCTCTCTCTAAAGGTCAACACCGGAAAGTATCCTGATATTTTTCAAAGTTCCTGGGGCGACTTCAGCCGATTGATGGTTGGAGGTCGCAAAGTACCGTTTAGTAATCGAGCTATACCATTTAGGATGCCCCGCCATCTGACTACCGGTATCTACACATCCGGCTTTCCTTAGCTTTTTATGGAGTTCATTATACTTCATGGTTTTCATGGTTGATTCTGCCGCAAAGATAATGCTATTATTTTTAACAGCAAAATTCCCGAGAGAATATTTATGCGATTCCCGACGACAATAAAAGAAAAAGGGCAAAAACTATCCGACACTTTATTTTGTTAATCAAGAACAAATACAAATTTTAAACAATACAATTATGGATAAATACATTTGTACTGTATGTGACTGGGTATATGACCCGGCTGTGGGCGATCCTGACAACGGGATTGAGCCCGGAACACCGTTTGACGAGCTTCCTGATGATTGGACTTGTCCGGAATGCGGAGTAG
>DAAL01000115.1:0-236 GCA_001701065.1 Bacteroidales bacterium GP4 | reverse complement strand
TACAAAAACGGAGTTATCGACTGCTAATGCTGATAACTCCGTTGTTTGTTATATCCCTGTTTCTATTTGAGCGAGAGGATGAAGGCAACGATATCGTCAATCACTTCCTCCGACATAGTTTCGCGTATTTCGCCGTATTCGTTCACTTCACCTGTTTCACAATGCTGGAACATATGATTCAGTCCCGGATAGGATTTAACCTGAGCATTCTTCACACTCTCCTTCACAGCCGAAAG
>DAAL01000246.1:6005-10143 GCA_001701065.1 Bacteroidales bacterium GP4 | reverse complement strand
CGCCTTGCTTCCCACGGTGTGACCCTTCCTGAGATATACGAAGCTCTTGCCGCCAACAACGAGAACACCGGTGGAAGCTACATCGAAAAGAATAGCAACCAGTACTTTATCCGAGGTATAGGGATGGTGGAGAATCTTGAGGACATAGGCAAGATTCCTGTGCGCACGGTGGGGGGAGTTCCTGTGCTTGTGCGTGATGTGGCTGATGTGCGCATCGGTAGCGCGACCCGCTACGGAGCGGTGACACGCAACGGTGAAGGCGAGGTTGTGGCTGGAATCACGCTTATGCTTAAAGGCGAGAACTTCCAGAAAGTGATCAAGAACGTTAAGGAGCGCATCGACCAGATTCAGAAATCCCTTCCCGAGGGAGTGGTGATAGAATCGTTCATCGACCGCACCCAGCTTGTGAACCGTGTCACCCACACCATCACGAAGAATCTCATCGAGGGAGGACTCATCGTGGTGCTTATCCTCGTGCTGTTTCTCGGTAATCTTCGTGCCGGGCTTATCGTGGCTTCGGTGATTCCGCTGTCCATGCTCTTTGCCTTCGGAATGATGAAGACATTTGGTGTCAGCGGCAATCTCATGAGCCTTGGGGCAATCGACTTCGGGCTTATTGTGGACGGTGCGGTAATCATTGTGGAGGCGGTGTGCCATCATATTGCCGTGAATAAACGGCTTTACGGCGGACGGCCGCTCAATCAGCACGAAATGGACGAGGAGGTGTACTACTCCGCTTCCAAGATACGCAAGAGCGCGGCTTTCGGGGAGATAATAATCATGATTGTGTATTTGCCGTTGCTCACTCTCGGAGGAATCGAAGGCAAGCTATTCCGTCCCATGGCTATGACTATATTCTTTGCCATACTCGGTGCGTTTATACTCTCGCTTACTTATGTGCCCATGGCTACAGCGTTGTTCCTGAGCAAAAAGAGCGACCACAAGCCCAATATTTCGGACCGCATGATGAATAAGCTTCACCGGTGGTACCGTCCGGTACTTACATTCTGCCTTAACCGCAAGGTGGCGTTGATTTCAGTAATGGTGGCGCTATTCGGAGGAAGCCTGTGGCTGTTCTCACGTCTTGGCGGTGAGTTTATCCCCAACTTGGAAGAGGGCGACTTCGCTGTGGAAATAAGCATGGCGCAGGGAACTTCATTGTCGCAGATGGTCAAGTCCACTACTCTTGCCGAGAAGATTCTGAAAGAGCAGTTTCCGGAGATTAAGCAGGCGGTTACGCGAATAGGAAGCGCGGAGATTCCCACTGACCCCATGCCGGTGGAACGTGCCGATATGCTCATATCGCTTGTGCCTAAGAAAGAATGGACTTCGGCGTGCACCAAGGATGAGTTGATGGACAAGATGGAGGAGGCGTTGAGTGTAATTCCGGGTATGGAAGCCGAGATGTCGCAGCCCATCCAGATGCGAAACAATGAGCTAATCACCGGTATAAAGCAGGATGTGGCGGTGATGATTTACGGCAATGACCTGAATGTGCTTAATGCCAATGCCAAGAAAGTGGCTTCGTTCATTAAGGACGTGAAAGGGGTGTCGGAGCCGCAGGTGGAGAAAGTGCATGGACTTCCGCAGATACAGGTGGAATATGACCGTGACCGCTTGGCTAAGTTCGGTATATCGGTGGCGGCTGCCAATGATGTGCTTGCCGGAGCTTTTGCCGGGAAGGTGGCTGGAAATGTCTTTGAGGATGACCGCCGTTTTGATCTCATAGTGAGGATGGGCGAGGACACCCGCAATGACATTGATGCCGTAAGGAATCTTTATCTTCCGCTTCCGGGAGGAGGTGTGGTGCCGTTGTCGCAGGTGGCTGACATAAGTCTTAAGGATGCGCCGGCGCAGGTGACCCATGACAACGGTCAAAGACGCATCTATGTGGGTTTCAATGTCAGAGGACGTGATGTGAAGTCGACTGTCGAGGAGATTCAGGATATTCTCGACCGTGAGTTTAAGTTGCCTGCCGGGTATTATTACACCTATGGAGGTCAGTTCCAGAACTTGAAGGAAGCCACTGACCGCTTGTCGGTGGCTGTTCCGGTAGCTCTCCTTCTTATCTTGCTTCTGCTTTACGCTACGCTTAAGAATGTGAGGGAGACGCTTTTTGTGTTCTCTGCCATCCCGTTGTCGTTGATAGGTGGCATCGTGGCGTTGTGGCTGAGGGGAATGCCGTTCAGTATATCCGCCGGAGTAGGTTTTATCGCTTTATTCGGTGTTGCCGTGCTCAACGGTATTGTGCTTGTGGGTCAGTTCAATGCTTTCGAGAAGGAGGGTGTGGCTGATGTACGCAGGCGTGTGATGGATGGCTGTGAACTGCGTTTGCGCCCGGTGATTATGACTGCTCTTGTGGCATCGTTCGGATTCCTGCCTATGGCGTTGTCCCATGGTGACGGTGCCGAGGTGCAGCGTCCGCTTGCTACAGTGGTGATAGGAGGACTGCTTACTGCCACTATACTTACGCTGGTGGTGCTTCCCGCAATATATGAGTTATTCACTAAAAAATCGAAGTCATGACAGGATTACGCAATTATTATATAGCTGTGGCGGCGGTGCTGGTGTCGCTGTGTGCGTCGGCTCAACCTAAAGTGTTGACTGAACAGGAGTGCATAGACCTCGCATTGCTCAATAATCCGTCGGTGAGGGCATCGCGCATGGCGGTGGAGAGAGCTAAGGACTTGCAGGGCACTGCTTTCGATGTGGATGCTACATCGGTCACGCTCAGTCAGGACGCTACGGGCGGCGGAAGTCCTGAGAACGGCATTAATTTCAGTCAGGATTTTGATTTCCCCACTCTTTATGTGGCGCGGCACAAAGCGTTGAAGGCTGAAACCACATTGCAGGAAAGCACCCTTGACGCTGCTGCCTGTGAATTGGTGAAGAATGTAAGGAGCGCTTACTATGATGTGCTTTATAACCGCCGCAAGGTAGCTGATATACAGGCTCAGGACTCCATCTACCGTACATTCCTGTCGCTTGCCGACGCTCGTTACCGTGCCGGGGACGTGAGCCGGCTGGAATTGATGAACGCCGAACAGCTTCTGCAGGCTAACACCATGGAGCTTAAAGCGGCGCGTGACCGCTACGATGAAAGCGTTGCCGCGTTAAGGGTGTATCTTAATGTGGATGAGGATGTGATGCCGGCTCAGTCGGAGCTGGTTCCGCTTCCCGAGTGCCTTCCGGCGCAGTCCATCGATTTCGGCATGACCCCTGCCGGGAAGATTGCCGAGAATGAGGTGAAGCTTGGTGAACGGAATCTGCGTGTGGCGCGTCAGGGCTATCTCCCCGGAATCACTGTGGGTGCCACAACCCAGTTGCTTATAAAAGGATTTAATCCCTACGACATAGAGCGTGAACGCTTCGAGAAGGGCAACTTTATGGGTTTTGAAGTGGGGCTTAAAGTACCGCTCTTCTTTGGAGCTACGAGAGCCAAGGCGAAAGCCGCTAAGAAAGACCTGGAAATGGCGCGGATGCGTCGAGAACAGGCGGCAGCCGAGAATGAAAAGGAATACACCGCATGGGTGCGCCGCTACACCACCGCTCTTGACAACCTCAACTATTTCCGAGGCGAGGGCTTGAGTCAGGCAAAGGAGATGGCGCGTCTCGCCAAGGTGTCCTACGAACTTGGCGATATCGGCTATGTGGAGTACATTCAGAATCTTCAGGCGGCGGCGCAGCTTAATTTCCGTTACGCCGATGCCGTAAACGAGTATAATCAGGCAGTAATTATGTTAAACTATTTACAAGGAATAAAATGAAATATCCTCTTCTATATTCAGCATTTTCATCAATCTTTCTTGCCGTTGCCGCATGTGGAGGCTCCGGCTCCGTTGCGTCGGCTGAAAAAGGCGACGGTCACAATCATGGCGCGAAGGAGGACGTGACCGAAGTTGAGGTCACTGAAGCGCAGCTTAAAACTGTGGGAATAGAACTTGGCAAGGTACAGTATAAAGAGCTTGGCGATGTGATTCATGCCAACGGGACTCTCTCAGTGAATCCTCAGGACGAGGCTGACGTGGCTCCGCTCTCGGCAGGTATCATAAAGCGTATCACCGTAAAGGAAGGGCAGAGTGTGAGAGCAGGACAACCTGTGGCTTACCAGGAAAATGCCGAGGTGCTGCTTATTCGC
>DAAL01000246.1:1587-5999 GCA_001701065.1 Bacteroidales bacterium GP4 | reverse complement strand
CTGCGCTGGATGAGGCTAAATTGGCGCAGCAGGAGTATGACCGGCAGCAGGCTCTTGCGTCGCAGGGCGCAGGCGTGAAAAAGAATCTGCAGCAAGCCACTGCCGCTTTAGGCATAGCTGAAGCCAAGAAGGACGCTCTGCGTAGCCGTTTGGTGCAGTTGGGCATAAAGGCTGAATCTGTTTCCCCCACGTCGCTTTATTCTCAGGTGCCTGTGACTGCTCCCATCTCGGGTGTGGTGGCTAAAATCAATGTGCGCACCGGAAGTTATACCGATATGTCGTCGCCGCTGATGACCATTGTAAACAATTCGGGCGTGTTTGCCAATCTGCAGGTGTATGAGAAGGACCTCAGCCACGTTAAAGTGGGGCAGCACGTGGAACTGCGTCTTACCAACAATCCTTCGGTGGCGCTTGACGGAAAAGTGAGCGAAATAACCCATGCGATAGATCCGGTCACTAAGACTCTTAATGCGCGTGTGGCGATAGATGCCGCCGATAAGGACGCTCTGATACCCGGAATGGGGGTTACGGCTCTCATTTCCACCGGAGAATCGTCAGTGATGGCTATTCCTGATGAGGCTATTGCCGGTATCAATGGCAAGAACTACATTTTTGCGCTTGAGGATGTTCATGAGGAGGAGGGCGGCAAGGCTTATCACTTTGAGCTTGTGCCTGTAATAACCGGAGCAAGGGAATTGGGATTCACTCAGATTACCCCCGAAACCGAGTTGCCCGACAGTGCCACAGTCGTTGTGGGCAACGCCTTCTATCTCGCCTCCATCGCAGCTGACCACGGCGAGCACAACCACTAAACTGAGTGGGTTTTGGCGTATTCGAGGGGAGTGCAGCCCCATTGTTCGACGAAGCAGCGGCTCATGTAGCTCGATGAGCTGAAACCGGTGTATTCGGCTATCTCAGCCATGCTCATTTTGCCCTCGGTGACAAGTCGGGCGGCATGATTGAGCCGGATGCCCTTGATGAATGCGCTTGGCGACTTGTCGAGCAGCGCAGTCATGCGTTTGTAAAGTCCTGTGCGTTCCATGCACAGTTCTCGGCTGAGTTGTTCCACATTGTAGCCTCCTTTGCCCATGCTTGCCTCGACAAGCTCTATGGCGTGGGCAATGAATTGACGGTCCTCGTCGCTGAGACTGTCGGCGGAGCATTCTTCCTGTGGCTCCTCTCGGGTATTCTCCTCGGCTATGCGCTGTTCGTAATAGTTGCACCGTTCGATTAGCCCGGTTATACGCATCAGCATCTTTTCTTCGTTGTGCCTGCGTGTAAGTTTTCGCTTTTGTGCTTTTATGTACAGCATGGTGGCGGTGGCGATTATGGCTAACGCAATGAGCGCGTATGTGATATAGGCGGCGGTCGATTTCCACCACGGCGGGATGACTGTGAAACTCACACTTACGGGGTCACTTACGGGCGAGGATTCATTTGCCGATGCTTTCAGTTCGAGAAGGTAGGTGCCGGGAGCCAAGTGGGGCAATGACAGTTTCAGCACACCGTTGCGGCTCTCGGGTGTCACTTTGTGCCATGTGCTGTCATTAAGGGCGGCTGTGGAGCGTAACCGCATGTGGAATTGGGTGGTTTCGGGCGATATGTAGTTGAGCGATGCCACGGTGATGTCCAGATTCCGGTAATTGTAAGGCAGCGTGAAGTTGTCCTGTCCGAAAAATGACACACTGTCGCTTTCTATGCGTGTGATTATCGGATGCAGCGGTATAGGGATTGCGGTGTTGGAGGATGACGGTACTTTGGTCCATCCCGTTCTGCCTTCAAAGAGGATGGAGCCGTCAGGAGCATGGTATGCGCCGTCGGTGGAGTATTGGGATGTCAATGCCCCTTTCCGGGAGTCGAACGACTCGATGGTATAACTGTCGCCCGCTGCGGTAATGCAGTTTATGCCGTTGCCTGTGGCAGCCCACACATTTCCCTGCGGGTCCTCGGCAAGTGCTTTTATGTTGTTGTTGGAAAGTCCGTCCTCGGCATACAGCTTTTTGACCTGAATCCCGTGGTCGAATACCTTTATTCCGTCGGGGGTTCCTATCCATGTGCGGTCGGCTGAATCGTGCAGCACGCAGTTCACCTGCCCGTTATAGTAGGAGGGCGTTTCCGCAGGTTCGGCATGGTAAAGCTGTGTCGGTGTAAGCCCGAACATGGCAAGGTCCTCGTGGGATTGAAGTAATCTCCGCTGGGGATGGCTGTAAAGCACTCCGTCGAAGTAAGTGCCTATCCACGTGCCGCCTTGGTTGTCGATGTGGATGGTGTTGAACTCTTTTGTGGGTATCTTCCGTGATGTGGCGGTCAGATAAGGTACTGGCGTTGCCGTCAACGATGGGAGATGCACCTTTATCAGCCCTCCTTCGCCGGTGATGTAAGCGGTGCTGTCGTTGAGGAAGTCGAATGTGTGGAGAATGTAAGGCACTCTCATTATTTCTTTCCATGCCTGTTCCCGGAAGGAATATTTCAGGAATATGGAACGTCGTGTATAGTCGGTGCGTATTTGATATAAGTCGCCGGCGGAGTCTATTTTTACAAGCGATGAGCCACGGTATTCCGTGGAATCATCGTAGGCTTTTGTTGCGAAAAACAGGTGGGAGTCGCCGCGGTCCACCGCTTCCATTCTTCCTGACGAATAAAAAAGCAGCAGAGTGTCGCCTTTGCTTTCGATGTCCTGCAGTTCCGAGCCGGATGTTAAAGCATATGGGCGGTTGTTGCGGGCAACGTCACGGATTATGCCGTCTTTTACTGTCCACATATTGCGGCAGCGGTCGAAGAACAGGTCGTCGGGACGGCTGATGTCGGCTCCTTGACAGCGCAACAGGCTGTCGAGGTTGTCGTGGTAGCGTTGTTCTTTTAGGTCGAAGCACCGCAGGGTGTTGAAATTCTTTATCCACACAAGATGGTCATGCCCCGAATACACATGGTAGGCTCCGTGGTAGCCGGGAAGCGGTTGCTCAGTCGACGGCTCGTAATGTACATAGGTGAACGACGCGCCGTCATAGATATTGATATTGCCGTTGGTTGTGATGGCGATGCGTCCGTCGTCCAACTGCAAAATATGGTACACCTGATTGTCACTCAATCCGTCACGGGCATCTATCCGGGTGAAAACGCTCTCCTCCGCATTCATCCCGAACACGGATATTAGATTTGCAAGCACGAATAAAGCGATGCACGGTATCATTTGTCGGGTCGTTATGTTTCTACGGTGATAATCAATCATATATTATATTTGCAGTGCATTTACTATTGGTATCCCCAAAGTTAAACAATAATCGGGATTTTGCCAAATTTTGCCAAATATTGCCAATTGCCATATTGCTGGCGTAATTATATATATATTAGTGACTTAATTTGCGATGCCGTATTAAAAGGTTATAAATTATTGTGAATTTGATAGTTGATATTTGTCATTTTGATTACTATCCTATTGGTTTTCAATAAAAATGATTAAATTTGCAATTACACCGTAATTGTCAAGGAATATGAATAGAGAGATTTTAGAATTTGTAACCTACTGTATAAGCAAATTGTCGAAGATCCTTCAATTACCTCAAAATGAGGTTTATCGCAGGCTAAATAACTCCGGCATTCTCTATGATTACATTGTGCCTTCGTACGATGTCCTCCACACATTTAGTTCTCGTTACCTGATGGAGGATATTATTGATTATATGAGAGAGAAAGGAGTGTTGCCCGAATGAAACTTTATCATTCCTCATCAATTTCGGTAAGGACTCCTGACGTTGTCCATTCGCGTGACTATCTTGATTTTGGTAAAGGGTTTTACTTAACCTCTATTCATGAACAAGCGATTAAGTATGCTCAACGCTTTTTGCGCCGTAATCAAGAGGCATGGCTTAATTCGTATGAGTTGAATTGTGATTTCGATGATTGGAATGTGCTTCGGCTCGATTCCTATGATAAAGAATGGCTTGATTTTGTTTCGTCATGTCGGGCAGGGAATGATAGTACTGATTTTGATATGGTTATAGGTGGAATTGCCAATGATAAGGTGATTCGTACTCTTGACCGATATTTTGAAGGAGAGATTTCGGTTGATGAAACATTAGGAATTTTAAAATACGAAAAACCTAATATACAATATTGTATACGTAATCAAAGAATGCTTGATGAATGTTTAATACATATTGAAAGTCTAAGGCTATGAGCGAAGAAAGTGAACTGGTGATGCGGGGCAATAAGAACGCCAATATTATATTTAGTATGAGCGAGATGTATGGTATTTCTATAGGAGATGCCACCGATATATATTATAAATCGGATACTGCTGCTCTTATTGAAGAGGGGATAGCTGACTTGCAGTGCCGCAGCGACAAATATCTTGCAACATTGGTTTGGGATGAGCATTTAGAATCAAGCCGGCACCATGTGTAGATGGGTAC
>DAAL01000246.1:0-1558 GCA_001701065.1 Bacteroidales bacterium GP4 | reverse complement strand
TCTTATATTGGATGTGCTGTTAGTAGCCGGTGTAGCTGTGGGGTGACAGGCGTTTTAGTTCGGCTTTCACTTTGTCGCTCACGTTGAGGGTGTCGATAAACGCCGCAATGCTCTCGGCAGTTACTTTGGTGTTGACACGGGTAAGCTCTTTCAGCGTTTCGTAAGGTTTGGGATAACCCTCGCGGCGCAGGATGGTTTGGATTCCTTCGGCAACCACATTCCACATCGAGTCAAGGTCACGGTCTATCGCGTCCTTGTTGAGGAGCAGTTTGTTAAGACCTTTGAGCGTCGAATGCAGCGCTATGAGCATATGACCCAGAGGCACGCCTATGTTGCGGAGCACGGTTGAGTCTGTGAGGTCACGCTGCAGACGCGATACCGGCAGTTTGGCGGCAAGGTGCTGCAGGATGGCGTTGGCTATTCCCAGGTTGCCTTCCGAGTTCTCGAAATCTATAGGGTTCACCTTGTGGGGCATTGCCGATGAGCCTACTTCGCCTGCCTTGATTTTCTGCTTGAAGTATTCCATCGATATGTATTGCCACATGTCGCGGTCAAGATCAAGGATGATGGTGTTTATGCGCTTGAGCGAGTCGAATATCGCAGCAAGATTATCGTAGTTGGATATCTGTGTGGTATAGTCCTCGCGCTGTATGTGCAGTTTCTTCTGCAGGAAGTTGGCAGCAAACTCACGCCAGTTGATGTGGGGATATGCGGTGAGATGGGCGTTGAAATTTCCGGTCGCGCCTCCGAATTTGCCGCTTACAGGCACGTTTTTAAGCAGGGCAAGCTGTTGCTTCAAGCGATAGCTGAACACCATGATTTCCTTGCCCAGTCGGGTGGGGGAAGCCGGTTGTCCATGAGTCTTGGCAAGCATGGGAAGCTCCTTCCATTCCTCGGCGCGGGAGTCAAGATGGTCTATAAGCTCCTTGAGCAACGGAATGTACACATCCTTTAGTGCCTCGTTGATCGACATGGGCACCGATGTATTGTTGATGTCCTGCGAAGTAAGTCCGAAGTGGATAAATTCCTTGTGGGCTTCCAGTCCGAGCTTGTCAAAGTTCTCTTTAAGGAAGTATTCCACGGCTTTTACATCGTGGTTAGTGACGCTTTCTATCTCTTTGATGCGCTTCGCGTCGTTGATAGAGAAGTTCTTGTATATCTTGCGCAGGCGCGGGAATACCTTTTTGTCGATGCCTTCAAGCTGCGGAAGGGGTATCTCGCACAAAGCGATAAAATATTCTATTTCCACTCTCACTCGGTAACGGATGAGGGCATACTCTGAGAAATATTCATCTAAGGGCAGACATTTGCCGCGGTAGCGGCCGTCGATAGGGGAGATGGNNTAACCACGATGTAAAAGCCGTGGAAGAGATGGCGGTAAGTTCTGTCAATTCCATGTGAAATTAGGTTTATAATGATACTGCGACACAAAATTAGCCAATAAAATTGAGAAAAATGTGATTTTTCTTGTGATTTTTTTTGGAGATTCAAAAAAAGGTCGTACCTTTGCATCGCTTTAATGAAAGACTTGGGCGTTTAGCTCAGCTGGTTCAGAGCA
>DAAL01000096.1 GCA_001701065.1 Bacteroidales bacterium GP4 | reverse complement strand
GCTTAACCCCAGATGACCGAAGGGGAATCAGGGGAGAGGGGCGCAGAAGGCCCCACCCCCAAATGGAGCTTCGGAGATGCGACATTGATTTTGCCCGCATGGTATCGTCATTGAGGAGACGATGTGTTATAAACTGTTTAAATTGGGGACAGGGCATGGATTCTATCGAGGATTTTTGTAACTTTGCATCTAAATCAGTTAAATATCCTAATGAAACAAGTAATAATCTTAATCCTATCTCTCCTATTCCCGTCAATTTACTGCCATGCCGATTCTGAAATAAGAAATATATGGCTTGAAGCGAATGCCATACAGAAGGATGAGCGCGGTCTTAAAATCCACACTGACCTCCAGTTGGGTCAGGTAAAAGGTAAGTTAGTGGAACTGCAAGCCATATTCTACGCCACACCGGGAGGACGTGCGCTTCGCGACAAAAACAACAAATACCGTCTGTCCCCATCGCTCAACTACGTGTCATCGTCCAACTATTTCACCCCTAAAGAGAGCAACTACAACGCGGAGGATGTGACAATATTCATCCCCACCGAGGAACTGCACATCACCGGAACACGAAAATACCGTATATACGTGAAACTGTCGCTCTACACTAACCCCGGCAACACCGGTGAATTTCTCGCCGAAAGCGACTACATACCGTTTATCGTGGACATGACAAGCGGCACTCCAAGGCTGACAGCCGACAAGAGCGGAAGCATAACCGTGGCGCAAGCCAAAGAGATGGCGGCACAGAAAGTGAAAGGAACCGCTGTCAAGAATGCCAAGGGTCAGGTGATACCGGCTCCGCGCCCCATCTCCGTGCCTAAACGCAAAGGCACTTCCCACAACAGCAAAATAGAAAAAGAGGAGATAGATCCCGAGACATTCTGGGACAAAGAGGAGGTCGACTCCACCGCATTGCCCAAAATCTATATAGAATAACGCTGATTACAGCACTAATTCGCCCATAAGGCGGTCAAATGTCATGTCCAGATCGGCAGTCAAGCCGCAATGCGGACGTGATGTCTGCACACATGAGCTTTTCACGGCTGTAAGCCANNGCCTTTGCGTTTAGGCACGGAGATGTCTTCCGGCTCAAACGCCGCTATGGGTCCGGCATCAGGATTTCCGGCACCGATGGATGTAAAGGCACTAAGCTGACGCATGATATCGTCAAGCGACAAAGCGCAGTCAAAGACCGCCAACCGTTCAGGCTTTACATGCAGCTGCACACGTAGCCACCGCCGACGCTTGCACATCATGATAAGCCCCACGTTGATGAACTCTTCACGCTCGACCCGCGGCACAAAACGGATTACCGCATACTCATATAAGTGCTCGTTGTGCATTGACAGCTTCAGTTACAAAGTTCTTACTATTTTCAAGGCGCAGCGTCAGGAAACGCTTGTACACCGCCCTTATCTCATCGGGTGCGGCATCGACATTGTCCCAATGCAGCCATTCATCAGGAAGAAGGTCCACAATCTTTTCCAAAGTGCGCGGCGTGATGCGCTGACGCATCCACTTGTCGGCTTCCGCGATATCGGAAGCGCGGGAAAGGAGGGCGTGATCCTTTATATAAGGGAACGGTGTCAACGCGGCTTTCTCCACATCGCCCCAGGCGTGGTGAAAATATAACGCGGCACCCTGGTCGATAAGCCAAAGCTCTTTATTCCACAGGAGCATGTTGGTGTTCTTGACAGTGCGGTCCACATTGGTCAAAAAGGCATCCAGCCACACGATTTTAGCCGCCAACGAGGGGTCAATGTCGTTGACATAAGGGTCAATGGTCACAGCACCGGAAAGGAAATGGAGTCCCAGATTAAGTCCTTCGCTTGCACGGAGCAAGTCCTGAATTTCCTCATCCCCCTCAGTGCGCCCGAAATCCTCGTCAAGGTCAAGCAGCACAAGTTCAGGCACATTAAACCCAAGGCGACGCGCAATCTCGCCTCCTATAAGTTCAGCAATGAGAGCTTTGTAGCCGTGTCCGGCACCTTTAAACTTCACGACATACTTAAATCCGTCGTCGGCTTCGGCAAGCCCCGGCAGGGAACCTCCCTCGCGCAACGGTGCAATGTATCGTGTAACCCTTTGTCGTCGTAATTGTTCCATTATTAAAAAGATATAGAAGGCGTGCAATCACGCACACCTCCTATATCAACAAACGAAATATTGCTAATGTTATTATTTCTTCAAAATGTACACTGCAAAGGTCTTTGCGGGAATCTCCACATTAAGCGATTGTCCGCTCACGGTAATAGGCGACTCCACGGGAACAACTTTAGCAGGATTGTCGAGTGAATTTTCAGCTATGGGGTCATCGGCATGAAGAGTGATCACGCGTCCCGATGTCAAAGCTTCCTTTTTCTTCATTCCGGCAAGCTGTATGTCGAGTTGCTGCGCTTCATCGCCGGTGTTTGCCACCTTTATAATATATTCGCCGGTGTTCTTGTCGAGGACAGCCGAAGCAAACAATCCATTCTGACCTTCAGCACCGGTAAGAGGCTTCTTATCCATGGTCAACGGCAGCACGTTGGTACCCTTGTTGGTTCCGTACAACTGTTGCACATAGTAGCTTGCGGTGGGGAAAGAGTTAAGATTGTCGAACCATATCATGTCAGGTCGCCACTGCCAGCCTTCCACATGAGCAAAAAGAGGAGCATAAGTAGCCATGTGGACAATGTCGGCGTTACGTTCAAGACCGGTCATGAACGCAGCTTCAAGAAGAGCGGCGTTATAGTGGTTCCATTTCTTGCCGCGTCCATGGCAGGCGTATTCTCCTGCGAAAACTTTCGGACCCTTGCGGTCGTAGTTGTCGTAACGTGCGCCTTGACTTAAGAACCAGTCCTCCGGACGATAGAAATGTTCATCGACAAGATCAGCACCGAGACGTTTCATTTCAGGCCACAGGTAGTCAAACTGCTTTCCTTCCGAGTCAGGACCTGACGAACCCACAATCTTGATGTCAGGATAAGCCTTGCGGATAGCTTTCACGAACGGTTCGAGATGCTCGGGGTAAGTGGCATCCCACTGCTCGTTGCCGATACCGATAAACTTAAGGTTGAAAGGTTCGGGATGTCCCATGTCGGCACGGAGCTTCCCCCATTCGGTAGTAACGTCGCCATTGGCAAACTCGATAAGGTCAAGAGCATCGTCAATATAAGGCTGAAGTTCATTCACAGGCACATGAGCCGATGAGTCAGGATTCTGGAACTGGCAGGCAAGACCCACACTAAGCACCGGAAGCGGCTCTGCGCCCACTTCTTCCGAAAGCTGGAAGAACTCAAAGAACCCGAGTCCGTAGCTCTGGAAGTAATCGGGGAAGAAACGGTGAGGGAAAGTGTATTCCCAACGGTTCTCGTTAAGAGGACGGTTTTCAACCGGACCCACGGTGTTCTTCCACTGGTAGCGAGTGGCAAGGTCAGTGCCTTCCACTATACATCCGCCGGGGAAACGGAATATACCGGGTTTAAGATCGTAAAGTTTCTGTGCGAGGTCCTTGCGCAAACCGTTTTCATGACCTTTCCAAGTGTCAACCGGGAAAAGCGAGATATGCTCAAGGTCCACCGGATTCTTTGAATCAAGGAAGATGCGTAGTTTACCCTTGGTCTGCGATTGTTCCGGCTTAAGAATCACTGTATACTTTTTCCAGTCCTTGGAATTAATGTCGATAGTCTGCTGGGTAATGACCTGAGTTTCGCCCATAGCCGCGGGGTCGATAAGTTCCACACGGATTCTGGATGCGGCATCGGGAGTACGCGCCCACACTGAGAAACGATATTCCTCGCCTGCCTTGAACGCAACGCCGAAGTAGCCTTCATTGTCAAGACCGGTGCGCTTGTGTTCATGACCGGGATAAGCGAGACGCACGTAATGAGGGTTACGCTCAAATGGCCCGTCGTCCTTAAGAGTCACATTACCGAAGGTGTTCCATCCCAGGAAATTCTGGGGGAATTCAAATGAACGGTTCTTAATCATCTCGGCATACAGTCCGCCGTCAGCGGCATAGTTGATGTCCTCGAAGAAGAGTCCGTACATGGTAGGTTGGATTTCGGCGCCCACCTTATTGGTTTGCAGCACAAGGTGGTTTTCGGCAGCATTAATAGTCAACGCTGACGCTAACGCCGCTGCACCGATTAGTTTTGAATAAATTGTCATAATGGTAATCGATTGTTTATAATGGTTAATTACTCTATTCTTTTACCCCAAAAGGAGTTTCCGTCTTTGTCAATTCCGGTAAAAAGCACTGTGTCGGCTTCACGTTCCCAGTCATGTCCTGCAAAGATAATAAGATTTTCTATTTTTTCTCCACCTATTTCCATAGATAAAAGTTGCGACTTTTC
This sequence comes from Bacteroidales bacterium GP4, assembly GCA_001701065.1. Classification (GTDB taxonomy): domain Bacteria; phylum Bacteroidota; class Bacteroidia; order Bacteroidales; family Muribaculaceae; genus Muribaculum. The sequence goes on along the minus strand of DAAL01000096.1, from coordinate 33,414 downwards.
ATCGAAACTCCATTTTTTGTCTTTGTCAGCCTTATTGATGGAGACACGCGACGACCAGTACCAGCCGTTATTGCGCTGCGTTCACTGACGGCGANNCCAGCCGTTGCGGCTCGGTCGCTTCCCTTTTTCGGCAGGTTCGCCCTTGCGGATGTCGACAGCGTCCTTTATTCGTATCACTTCCCATTCGCCGGCGAGTTCGTCAGTAGTTATGGCGCGCTGCGGAGTACCGGCATAACGCTCCGGCGACACTGCAGGCCAGCCTTCGGGGGTGAAGAACATTTGGCGCACATGAAGCACCATCATGCCGTTGTCGGGCGACAAACGTCCTTGATGCGCCATGAAATAGTTGCCCTCGCCGTCAGTGAACGCAGCGCAATGACCAGTGCCCGCCCATCCGGGATGCTGCTCAAAGCGGTAAGGAGCCGTGAGCACAGGCAAATTGTCGGTTGTGTCACTAAGTTCTTTGCCGTGGAAGTCCACAAATGGACCCTCGGCGGTCTTTGACCGTCCGACACGCACATTATATGTGGTTTCAAGCGGGTCATAGGAGCCGAAAAGGAAGTAAGTGTCAAGTGCAGGATTATATATTATCTCGGGAGCTTCGAGATTGTCCCTTCTGTAGTTGGCTCGGCGCGCCACAAGATGTCCGTGGTCATCAGCCGTTTTTGTCAATCCGGTGGCACGGTCAAGCTCCACACAGTAAATTCCTCCGAAGAAGGAGCCGTAATGCATCCACATCTTGCCGTTCTTACCCACTATGACCGACGGGTCGATGGCGTTCATGGGAGTATCATTGTTAGTCTTTACCACACAGCCTCGCTCCGTCCACGGACCTTCGGGCGACGGCGCCACAAGCAGTCCTATATAAGATATCTTCTTTCCGAAAGCCGACACACAATAGTAAAGGCGGTACTCATCCCCCTCCTTTATTATATAAGGCGCCCAGATGTTGGTGGCTCCGTGACCGTTGTTGTTGTCATGCACCCACTTCACCCCTTCTTGCGGAATGGAATCCAACGCCCATCCCACAAATTCCCAGTTCACCAGGTCCTTTGAACGCCTGATAGGAATATTTCCGGCTTTCACGGCACGGTCCTCGTCAGTAATCCTGTCACGGCGCATCCCCACCATGGCATCGGTGGAATACATATAATAATAGTCGCCGTACTTATGGCATGAAGGGTCATGCACATTATAGGTTCCCCACGATTTATAATGACGCATAGGAATCAGTTCCCGGTAGCTGTCGCTCCAAGGATTGGATTTAGGCGCGGGCACTGTAGCCGAGGCAGCAAACACACCGCAAAACAACATTGATGCAAGTGTCAACAATGGTATGGTCTTCATCTATTTTTTAGGTTAAGCAAATTAATTTAGCGTAAAATTCGTAAATATTTCTGACCAAAAGGTGGAATATTGAGTAAAAAAGGTGTAACTTTGCGAAAATATCAGTAAAAACTAACATTACCAATCATTTTATTGCGACCCGTCTATATCATAATCGCACTATTGCTTTCATTCGTGCCGGCAAGCGCAAAAGAAAGCTTCGCACAGCGTTTCAACGTGAGATCACTCTCGCTTAATGAAGGGCTTCCCCATAATTTTGTCGACGATGTGTACCGTGACCGCGCCGGATTCATGTGGCTTTCGCTGGGTGGCGGAGGACTGTGCCGTTATGACGGGTATTCATTTTTCAAGATTGCGCCTTCCACTCCCCATTGCCGAGTGAAGAGTAATTTCGTAAAAAAGACGGTGGAAGATGATTTCCGGCGTTTATGGATAGGAACCGCCGAGGGCGTGAGTGTGCTTGACCTGAAAACGATGACCAACCATCCCTGCGATTCCATTTCCAAGTACAGCCATGTGTTTGACTCCGACATTGACTTTCTGACCAAGGACACCAAAGGCAACATCTGGATAATGGGAAGGAACCGGTGGGTGGCGTGTGTGGTTTTTGAAAAGAACGGAGACATAAAAGATGTGGCTTATTACACCAATCCCCTACTGACCGGTCATTTTATCGCCGACATCGACCGTAACGGCACAGCGTGGGCACCGGTGAAAGGCGGTGTGGTCATCCTGTCGCTTCAAGACGGGAAAATAACCGAAAAGAAATCACCGTCGCCTATAAAAATAGCCGACAATTCCTTTATTACATGCATAATGCCGTTCAAAAATGAGCTATGGGTAGGCACCGATTGGGGAATTTACCGCTTTAACCGCCACGAAAACACAATGAAGCGTTACCTCTACAACGCTTCCGACCCCGGCTCTCTGTCACAGAACTTCATTTCCGACATATCGCTGTACCATAACGTCGACGAAGAAAGCCAGCAACTGCTTGTGAGCACCTACCGCGGACTGAACATATACAATGAAGTCACTGACAGCTTCGAGCACATCGACGAGAACTCCATGTTCAACTCAGGAAGCACCCTCGGCTCCAATTTCATCAATTCCGTGTTCAGCTACGACGGCAACCTGTGGGTGTGCACTGAAGGCAACGGACTGAAAATGCTGTCGCCAAAGTCGCTTTTTGTTGAAAATTTCATGCCAGAACCGGCAAACAAAGCGTCATTGTCAAGCAACAGAGTCAACGCGCTGTGCGAATCTTACGATGGAAGCATATGGGTGGGTACCGTCGAGGGCGGTCTTGACCGTCTTTTCCCCGGAACCAAGGATTTTGTCCACCACACCGCTGAAAACAGCCAGCTTGTGCACAATTCAGTGAGCGCGCTGACCATGGACAACAATAACCGCCTGTGGGTGGGCACATGGGGCGGCGGACTTGACGTGTTTATCCCCACCGAGCCGCTTCTCAAGGTAATGCATTTCGACAAATCATCGTTCGACGGATTCAGCGACTTCATAGCATCGCTCATCTACGACCCCATCAACAACGGAGTGTGGATAGGCGGCAGCCAAGGCATCTTTTTCTACGACCAGGAGAAGGATGAAATCATCGCTCCACTGCCTGCGCAGGTGTCCGACTCCATTGTGGGAAATATAGGGATGATTATCGACCGCGGGGGCAACCTGTGGTTAGGCGCTTCCACCGGCTTATTCATAATCGACCTGCACAGCCGGAAAAACGACAAATGGAAACACCGCTCATTGATACACAAACTCGACAAGCCCAATTCATCGACCGTCGAACGCCTGTCATGGATATTCCAGGACCAGGAAGGGACAATATGGCTCGGAAGCAACGGCTACGGACTCTACCGAAGGATATTGGACGGCGGCAAAGAGAGCTTCAAAGCCTACACTACCGACCACGGACTGCCCAACAACACCGTAAAAAGCATTCTTCAGGACAACAAAGGATTCCTGTGGATAGCAACCAACAACGGACTTGCGCGCATGAACATCGAGCAGGAGACATTTGAGACTTACAACACTTCCGACGGACTCATAAGCAATTCGTTCTACTGGAATGCGGCGCTACACACCCAGAACGACGACCTCCTTTTCGGCTCCGAAAAAGGATTGTCCAAAATCTCAGGCATCCGCAATGCCCATCCCCATGAGTCACAGCCGATGGTGCGCTTTACCCGGCTGGACGTGGACAACGAACCCATTTATATCGACAAGGATATTCTCAAAGGGATGAATATCACTGTAGCAAAGGACATTTATCTGCATGAGAACAACCGTTCGATAGGACTCGAATTCTCGGCACTCGACTTCTCGGACAAGCCCGGGACCTACCAATACCGTCTTGAAGGCTGGGACGAAGACTGGATTAACGATAACGGCGACCTCCATTCAGTCAACTACACATCGCTTCCTGCCGGCAACTACACCCTCAAAGTCCGCTACAGCAGCAACGGCGACAAGGAGAATGCCCCCATAAGCAGCATCAACATCCATGTGCGCCCTGCGTTTTACCGCACCGCATGGTTCATCCTTATTATTATAGGTATAATCACGCTGGGCATATGGTGCTGGATTCACTTCCGCACCCGAAGCTACCGCCGCCAAAAAGTGATTCTGGAGAAGGAAGTTTTGCGCCACACCTCCGAGATAGAGGCACAGAAGCGGCAGATAGAAGCGATGGCTACCGACCGAATATCATTCTTTACCAATATCACCCATGAGTTCCGCACCCCCATCACCCTGATTATGGGTCCCATACAGCGTGCGTTGAAGTTAAGCTCCAATCCTCAGGTGATCGAGCAGCTGCAGCTTGTGGACCGCAACTCCAAGTACCTCCTTTCGCTTGTGAATCAGCTGATGGACTTCCGCAAAGTGGAGTCAGGCAAGATGGAAACCCACTGCACCAAAGGCAACTTCCGACAGTTCATGCATGACCTCATTGTGCCTATACGCGAATTTGCCCGGGAGCGCAACATCACCATCCACGAGAATTACCGCTTGCCGGCGGCTGAGTTCTTCTACGACGAGGACTCCGTGCGCAAAGTCATGATAAACCTTATCAGCAACGCCATAAAGTTCACCAATGACTGCGGCACCGTCACCGTATATTCGGCTCTCGTCCCCGACAAAAGCTCAGGCGACACCTTATTATATGTAAGCGTACACGACACAGGCACCGGAATTGCTGAAAAGGACCTTCCATATGTCTTTGAACGCTTCTACCAAGGCAACAGCGCACTCAAGTATCCGGTATTCGGCAGCATGGGCAGCGGCATCGGGCTTTATCTGTGCAAGGAAGTCATCACCATGCTCGGCGGCAACATCTCGGCTAAAAACCACCGCTCGGCAGGGTGCGTGTTCCGCTTCACAATACCGGTGACCATGGATGACCCATCCTTGACTGTTTCGGCCTCACAACAGGTCACCGACACTGACATCGCTCCCGCCGATGACACTTTAGCCCACGGCGAAACCACCGTCATCAAGAAATCAGCCACAATATTGGTGGTCGAGGACAATCCAGACATGCGCCGATACATAGCCTCCATCCTATCTGACAGATACAACGTTGTAGAGGCATCCGACGGCGATGAAGGGCTTAAGATGCTGCTTTCCAACGACATCAATATCATCATCTCCGACATCATGATGGCAGGGATGGACGGTCTTGAACTTGCCCGACGCATCAAGGACAACTTCGCAATATCCCACATCCCCATCATCATGCTCACCGCAAAGACAAGCCGTGAGTCAAGAATCGAAGGCTACAAGATAGGCGTGGAGGAGTATCTGCTCAAGCCGTTCGACGAAGAGGTGCTGCTTGCACGTATCGAAAACATTCTCTCGATGCGTTCCCGCTATCAAGCCCTGTTCTCGTCCAACATGCAGGTGGAGAACCTCAACATCAACGAGGAGTCGCGCGACAGCAAATTCATGCGCCAGGTGATGGAAGTTCTTCAGGCAAACTACACCAACTCGTTCTTCGACATAAACGATTTCAGCGAGGCACTCGGCATATCAAGAAGCCTTCTCAGCAAGAAACTTCAGAGCATAGCCGGACAGTCGCCGAGCCACTTCATCCGCAACTACCGACTCAATGCGGCGAAAGAATTAATTGTTAAAAACCGTGAAACGAAGGTACTCAACATTACCGAAATTGCCTACGAAGTAGGGTTCAATGACTCCAAGTACTTTACAAGATGTTTCTCCGCTCTTTACAAAATTACACCCCGAGGTATGCTTAATGGTGAAAATCCCCCCCCCCATCAATTAAGCTCCTGAAAAACAACACTATAATCAGTTTAGCTGCGTAAAAAATTTTCGATTTTTACGCATTTGTCCACCTTTTTTACGTATTTGTCCACCTTACGTATATATATAATTAGGTAATTTTGCGGTAGATTAACATTAAATAACAATACCATTAACCAATTATGAATTTTAACCCTTACCCATGACCCGAAGGTAGAGTACCCGAGAGTCAAAATTTTCGACAGGATGGCTTTAACGGATTCTGAGCCATTCAGCCGGAAAGTTAACCTTAACAACAGAACCAATCAATAGTAATTATTGCAGAATCCTTACAAACATCTGTATTATGAAGACAAAGATTAGATCGTCTTTATTAATCGCGGGTTTCGCTCTTGCCGCCACGTCCTGCAGCGACGACTGGGGCAAAATGGATCCGCCGGCAGGTAATCAGGTCTATCCTACGCTTGAGACTGTAGCTACTCTCGATTTTGATGCTGAGGAAGGACTTGACCCTTTAGTGTTTAATCTTGTGGCATACCCCGACGGACAATTCCCCGAGGTTATAACCGACGACATGGTAGAATCGCCGGTTTTAAGCCTTTCCAACGGTTATGCCCGCATTGCTAACCCCCTAAACAGCGTCACTTGCCAGAAGGCTGCATCCATGACTTTTTGGGTTAAGCAGCTAAGTGACTCTATCTTCGATGAAGAAGGCGAATTCCTCGGCCTCGGCATTCAGGACGTAAAAAGTCCGCTGCTGCACTGGGAAAACGGCGACGCTTCATCGACACTCGACTTTTCCACCAACGGATGGTGGAGCTACAAGGGCGCACAAGGCTCTTGGAGCGAAAACAATCCCGCCGACTACAAAACCGGCTACCTCACTCCCGATGAATGGCACTATTGCGCTCTTGTTCTGCGCGACACAGGTTACGCCATCTACATTGACGGTAAGAAAAAAGCTGACGTTACCACCGAGACTGACTTCACCGGTGCCGTTCAGCTTATGGCGCAGGCTCCCTACATCTACCTTAATTATGGAGCCGACACCCACGCCAATTTCTTGATCGACGACATCACTTTCTACCGCAACGAAATTGCCTCCAAGCAGTTCACCGCTCCCAAGAAGGGTAAGATTGACTTCTCCGAGAAGGTACCCGGCGGCGAAGAAGATGAGTATCCCGTGGTTGATCCGCTGTTGGGTAACGAGGACAACACCACCGGATTCTGGACTGTATGGTCACCTTACATCAGCCTTACCGGCGACGGAACCATGCACTATGAGTTCACCAACTTCACAGCAGGCAACAACAACTGGGAAAACTGGGGTCTTGTAATAACCAACGGCCTTGAGCGCGGCGGCGACGGTTATACCGAATACCTTTATATGCGTGCCGACAATTACGGTTGGGCAAGCCTATATAACGGTGACCACAACCAGTGTGACTTCAACTGGGATACATTCAAAGCCGAGATGAATGGTGCCAAAGTGGTAATGGACATTACCCGTGAAGGCAACAAAGTCACAGTGACCAATGTCATAACAGCTAAGGACGGTACAGTTCGTCATTATTCTACCTATATCGAAGGTGACCTTCCTGCTACCATCGGTTCATTCCTCACAGTGGAAGGCGGTCACTTGATGATGGATGTCGACAAGACATTTGTTGGTAAAGTTTATCCGGAAGGAACACGCTTCGTTGGTAAGGAAGACTTCTCCAACCAATTCTGGACTGACTGGAGTAAGATGGAAAAGATGGATTCTGAATTTGACAAGTTCGGATTTGAGTTTGTCAACCACTCTGAAGGTGGCGGCAACTGGCAGTTCTGGAACCTTGTAGTCACCAACGGTTACCAGGCTTGCCCCGACGGCGAAAAAGATCCTGCTTATTCTGAATGGTACTACTTGCGATGTGACGCTTACGGATGGGGTGGCTCTTATGCTGCTTCCACCATGACCCAGTCATTCGCTTGGGACACCTACGTTGCCGACATGATGGAAGCCACTTCTCACATTTACTTCTCTTGGAAGGACAACACATTGACTATGGTTGACCATGAAGTAACTGCAAGCGGTAAGGCTCTTCCCGAGTACCGCTTCGTGACTCCCGACATTACACTCCCGATAGGTCTTATATTCACTTGCGAACACAGCTGGCTTGAAATACGCAAGATCGGCTACTTCCCCTGGATTGACCTTCGTCCAAAAGAATAATTAACCATTAAATCAAAGATATCTAATGAATAATAAACGCTGTACAACGATAGGAGGGTGGAGCATAGCGCTCCGCCTCTTCCTGCCGGCTCTTCTGCTCCTCCTTTGCAGCCACAACGCTATGGCTCAAGCAGTACAAGTGACCGGTATTGTGGAGGATGAATCCGGTGAACCTCTCATTGGTGCCACAGTTATCGAAAAAGGCACCACCACCGGTACAGCCACCAATTTTGACGGTGAATTCGTGCTCCTCGTAAAGGATGCCAACAAAGCAGTGCTTGAAGTGTCCTACGTGGGTTACGAAACCACATCAGTAGACGTTAAAGGACAACATAACCTTCGCATCGTCCTCAAAGAATCAGCCGCAGTGCTTGAGGAAGTAGTGGTGGTAGGTTACGGTCAGCAGAAGAAAGAGTCAGTGATCGGTGCTATCTCTCAGGTGAACTCCGATGACCTTCTCGAAACTCCCGCAGCCAACCTTTCACAAGCCATCACCGGTAAAATCCCCGGCGTGATCACCTCTCAGACTTCAGGTGCTCCGGGTGCCGATGACGCTTCTATCTTCATCCGTGGTCGTGCCACATTCGCAGGCGATGCTCAGCCGCTTATCCTCGTGGACGGTATCGAACGTTCTTTCTCTCAGATTGCCCCTGACGACATCGAGACCATCTCAGTGCTTAAGGACGCTTCCGCTACAGCAGTGTACGGTGTGCGTGGTGCTAACGGCGTTATGCTCATCACCACCAAGCGTGGTAAAGAACAGAAACCGGTAGTAAGCCTTACCGCCAACTGGCAGTGGCAGACCCCTACCCGCAAGGACACCTATCTTGACTCCTACAACTCAGTAGTACTTCTTGAAGAAGCCCTTGCCAATGACGGTCTACCCTCTCAGTTCTCGGCAAGCGACATCGACATGTACCGTCAGTCAGTTGCCGGCAGCCTGTCAGGTGTGGACAATCTTCTCTACCCCAATGTTGACTGGTACGACGAAATCCTTCGTAGTTCGGCTCCCGCTCAGCGTTACAACGCAAGTGTGCGCGGCGGTACAAAACGTATGCGCTACTACGCTTCTCTCGAATACTATAACCAGGGTTCTCTTTTCAAGGAATTGTCACGTGACCAGTACGGCAACACCTCGTCACAGCACTATCGCCGTTACGGCTTCCGTGCCAACGCTGACTTCTTCCTTACAAGCGACCTTACTCTGTCGGTTAACTTCGGTACCCGCTTCGAGGAACGCAAGCAGCCCAACTCCAATGAGACCGGTAAATTCAGTAATGCGTTCTACCAGATGAACCACACTCCGGGATGGTTGTTCCCCGTGGCTTACCAGGTACAGAACGGTGAGGACATGAAGACACTCTGGGGCGGTAGCTCACAGTATCAGAACAATATCTACGCCACTTTCGCTGAAGGAGGTTACTACAAAGGCATGAGCACAATCAACGAAACCAACTTCATCCTTGATTACAAGCTCGACTGGCTCACCCCCGGACTTTCAGCTAAGGCTATGGCTTCTTTCGACTACGAGAACTACCATCAGAACAAGTACACCAAGAACTTCGCCACCTACGAGTTGAACGACCGTGACAACTACATGTCAATCGACGCTTACAACCGTTTCGGCAAGGACGAACCAATGACCTCGTCTTACAGTTCCCACACTATCTACAAACTCTACATGGAAGCTCAGATCAACTACGCACGCCAGTTCAATCAGGTTCACGACGTGACTGCGATGGTGCTTTACATGCAGAACGACTACCGCAAGCAGTCAGAACTTGCACGCCGTTACCAAGGTGTTGTAGGTCGTGTCACTTACGCTTACGACAACCGCTACCTCGCTGAGTTCAACGCCGGCTACAACGGTTCCGAGAACTTCGCCAAGCAGAAACGTTACGGTTTCTTCCCCGCATTCTCAGTGGGATGGCGCATCACCCAGGAAAGCTTCATGGAAAATACCCGTGACTGGCTCGACAACCTCAAACTCCGCGCAAGCTACGGTGAAGTAGGTAACGACAACTACATCGGTCAGCGATTCCTTTACGAAGAAAAATGGTCACAGATCAGCAATGACTACAACTTCGGTACCAACGGTCAGACCGGTATCTACGAACAGCAGTACCCCAACTACGGTGTTACCTGGGAACGTGCCCACAAGTACAACGTAGGTCTTGAGTTCTCTTTCTTGAACTCTACCCTTACCGGTAACTTGGACTACTTCTATGAAAAACGTGACGACATCTTGACCGAATATCTCACCCGTCCCTGGTGGTTCGGTGTGACTTCGGCTGTAGGTAACCTCGGTAAGACCAAGAACGAAGGTTTTGAAGTTGAGCTTCACTACAATAACACTATCGGACGTGACTTCAACTACAATGTGGGCGTGACTTTCTCTCATGCCAAGAATGAAATCACCGAAATGAACGAACCCGCCCTCAAGACAGCTTACCGCAAGCAGGTGGGACACCCCATCGGTCAGTACTTCGGACTGTTGTGCGACGGTTTCGTGACTTCATCCGACATTGAGAGCGGAAATCTTCCCAAGTCCACATTCGGCGACGTTAAAGTCGGCGACCTCAAGTACCGCGACATGAACGGTGACGGATTCATCGACCAGCGTGACGTTACTTACATCGGTCTCAGCGACCTTCCCGAAAACACCTTCGCCGTGACTCTCGGCGCTGAATGGAAAGGAATCTCTCTGAGCGTTATGTTCCAGGGTGTTGACCACGTGAGCCGCTACTACGACGCTGAAGCCATGTACGCTTTCGTCAACGGTGGTAAAGTGAAAGAACACCATCTTGACCGTTGGATGCCTTCTCAGAGCGAGGAGTATAACCTAAAGAACGCCAAGTACCCGTTGCTGCACTACGACAACTACGGTGACCACAACCAGCGTCAGAACTCATTCTTCTTGAAGAACGGTTCATTCGTCCGCCTGAAGAATATCGAGCTCGGTTACTCTCTTCCCCAAAAGTGGATCAAACATGTTTACATGTCACAGTGCCGCTTCTATGTCAACGCCAACAACCTGATCACTTGGGATCACCTTGACGGACTGACTGACCCGGAAAGCAACGGCTCTAACCGTTACCCCATCTGTAAGACTGTAAACTTCGGTGTTAACATTCAATTCTAATTACCTCCCGATTATGAGAAAAACATTTAAATACATCACTCTCAGCCTCATCATGGGTGTAGGCGTTGCGGTGTCTTCCTGCAGCGACTTCCTTGACAAGCAGGCATCCAATGAGTTGACTGAGGAAAAAACTTATGCTGACTGGCGTATGTTTGAGTATTTCCATAACGATACTTACAACTTCCTCCTCCATGGCGCCAACCGCATCAACAGCTCCTGGCTCGACGCAGCCACTGACCTGGCGGAAACTTCTTTCGCCACCGGCGGTACCCGCACCTCCTTTAACCTTGGCAACTACTACGGCGATGGCGGCGCTGCTGAACTCACCTCAGTGTGGGAATCACGCTACCGCGCTATCCGTAAGTGCAACCGTGTGATAAACGACGTGGACCGTGTGCCTTTCGACATCACAAAGGACAGCACCGAAAACGTCACTCTGCGTAAAACCATGGTGGCTGAAGCCCGCACTTTCCGCGCCTGGTTCTACTGGGAACTCTTCCTCCGTTACGGACCGCTCCCCATCGTGACCGAAGTTCTCAACCCCGAAGAGGACATGATCACTCCTTACTCAAAGCGTCCTTCAATTAAAGAGTACACTGACTGGGTGCTTAGCGAACTTCGTGACGCACGTCCTTACATGCTCACTTACGAAGATGCCTGGAACGGTAACCGCATAGGCCGTCTTTCTCAGCCCATGTCACTCGCTCTTGAGTCACGCATTCTTCTTTACCTTGCCTCACCGCGCTTTGCGTCAGCCTCAGGTGTTACCTGGGCGCAGGCTGCTGCCGTGGCTAAACAGTTCATCGACACTTACGGAGGCAACTTCCGCCTGTATGCTGAAGCCAACATCCCCGCTGCCGATAACTACGGCAACGCAGTGCTTCGTACACAGTACACCGGTAACAACGCCGAAGTAATCTTCTTCCGCAACGACGGCACAATCGGCTGGAGCGGCATAAGCGACGATACCCCCGTGGGCGAAGGCGGTCGTGGCGGTAACTGTCCGTCACAGAACCTCGTGGACATGTACGACATGATCGACGGTTCTTCACCCTTCACAAGCTACGATGCCACAGGTGCTCCCGTTTATAACAACGGTGTGCCTTCCATCAACGCCGCAAGCGGCTACTCGGAACAGAACATGTGGGCTAACCGTGACCCGCGTCTTAACGCCACTGTCCTTTATCAGGGCGTTGAATGGGGTTCTATGAACACCACCGGTCACATCGACGTGCGCCTGGGTATGGCTGACAACCCCATCGGTAACGCCAACGCCACTCCCACAGGCTACTACATGCGCAAATACATCCCCGCTACCATCCTGTCAAGTAACCATGGCGGTTCAGCTTATCGCTTGTGGACCATAATCCGCTACGCTGAAATCCTCATGAACTACGCCGAGGCTCTTAACGAAGTGAACGGACCCACTCAGGAAGTGTGCGACCTTCTCGACCAAGTGCGTCACCGCGCAGGAATCACCGGCAACGTAGCTGACCGCGCCGACCTCCGCACTCAATCGGCTATGCGTAACTTCATCCACAAGGAGCGCACAGTTGAGTTCGCTTTCGAGGAACACCGCTGGTGGGATGTACGCCGCTGGAACGTGGCAAAGGAAGCCCTCAGCCGCCCCATCTACGGCGTGAACGTGGCTAACGACGGCACTATCACCCGCAAAGTGGCTCAACAGCGCGTATTTGAGGACCACATGTACCTCTATCCTATTCCTGAAGAAGAATACTGGAAAACCGGTCTTGAGAATAACCCCGGTTGGAATTAATCTTAAATCGCATTATATATAAATAATATGAATAATATCATCAAATATATGTCAGGTAAAGGTAAATACCTTCTGACAGCAGTGCTACTCGGAGGCTCACTCTCAATGTGGGCTGCCGGTGGACGCGAGCTTAAGGGACGCGTGACTGACCCCGAGGGTAACCCCATCCCCGGTGCCGTGGTCAACGTCGCTGAACAAAGCGGTATCGTGCTCACCGACCAGGATGGTAACTTTACAATCAAGAACGTGGCGTTTGACGATGAAATCAACACCAAGTGCGTAGGTTACGAGCCTAAAATCGTTTCGGTGGACAACTTTGACACTCCGCTGATTATCATCCTCGACCCTGATAATGACGCTTACAAGAAAATCCAGAACCTTGCGTTCCACGACACTCAGAAGAAATTCACTACCGAAGCCACTTCCTATGTGACCGGCGAGGAACTGCAGCGTTACCCGATCACTGTGCTTCAGAACGCCTTCAACTCTCTCTTGACCGGTGTTCAGACTTACGAAGCATCAACCGAGCCGGGATGGGCTGAAACCAAGATGTACATCCGCGGTCTCCGCACTCTCAACGCCTCGGCGCGTAACCCCATCGTTATCGTGGACAATGTTGAACGTGACATCTCCTTCCTCGATGCGTTCCCCATCGACAACGTGACTATCCTCAAGGACGCAGCCGCTACCGCTCTTTACGGTATGCGCGGTGCCAATGGTGTGATTCTCGTTACCACCAAGCGTGGCGAAATGGGTAAGACCCACATCGAGTTCACTCAGGAGATAGGTTGGCAGAACCTGACTAACCACATGGAGAACCAGGATGCCTACAACCACGCCATGACTTCCAATCAGGTGCGTTACCTCGACGGCAAGGATCCCCTCTACTCCGCTGAACAGATTGAAAAATGGCGTCGTGTGAGCAACGGCGAGACTCTTGACGGCATTGACCGTTACAAGTACTTCAGCACCAACTGGTTTGACGTTCTTTACCGTGATTCCGCTCCCGTGTACAAGACCAACTTCCAGATTTCAGGCGGTAACAAGCGCGCACGTTACTATGTATCGTTCTCTTACCTCCGCCAGGAAGGTATGTGGAACTCCAAGGGTACTGACCACGACGAAGAAGGCTATAGCTCTCAGCACGTGCTCAACCGTTGGAACCTCCGTACCAACCTTGACGTGACTGTCAACGATTACCTGACCGTGGGTCTCGACCTCGGCGGCCGTATCGACAACATCACCCAGCCTACTGCATCAGTGTTCAACCTCACCACTTTCGGTGCCGTTGAAACCAATGTGTTCTCACCGGTATACTGCCCTAACGGCGAACTCTATTTCGATAACAACACCAACAACCCGCTCTATCAGCTCGGATCATCAGGTCTTGAAAAGAACCGCCGCCGTCAGCTCTACTCTACCTTGACCATCAACGGCGACCTTCGCCCCATCACTCCCGGTCTCGGTGTGGAAGCTGTGGTGTCATTCGATGCCTATGACGGTTTTGAATCAACTCAGACCAACTCTATCAACGCTTACTCTTACGACTACACTAACGCAGCCGTGCAGGATGTAAAGGACTTCACTTACACCCAGACTCAGCGTTACTCCGAGTTGACCAACCCGTCAGCTAACGAGCGTGACAACTCTTGGACTCTAAACCTCCGCGCCGGTTTCAAGTATGACCGCACTTTCGGAAAGCATCATGTCGATGCCCATGCATTTGTGCGCTCTTACATGAAACGTAACAACCGCGGTCCGCACTCAGCCAACTGGTATCACCTGTCATCTGACCGCTACCTTGCTTACAGTGCTGTCGGTAACTACATCTTCGACAACCGCTACATCCTCAATGGTAGCATCTCTTACATGGGTAACGACAACTTCGACCCCGATAACCGCTGGGGTACTTTCTGGGGTGTCGGCGCAGGATGGCTCATAAACAATGAAAAGTTCCTCCAGAACGAGAACATCAACCTCTTGAAACTTCGCGCAAGCTATGGTAAGACCGGTATGAGCGACACAGGCGCAGGACGTTATCCGTTCCAGTCAACTTTCGCATCTAACGGTGGTTACTCCTTCGGTACCAACGCCACTTGGGAGCCCGGTTACCGTGAGGAAGTGGCAGGTAACCCCAACAGCAAGTGGGAGATCTCCAAGATGGTCAACCTTGGTCTTGACTGGGGATTCTTCAACAACCGTTTGTACGGTAACGTTGACTTCTGGAAAGAATGGCGTAGTGATATCCTCGTTGAACGCTCTACCAACCCTGACATCCTCGGTATCACTTTCGCCAAGGACTCTTACGGTAAAGTGGAATCTAAAGGTTTTGAACTCGTGATAGGTCACCAAAACAAGATTGGCAAGGTGGAATACTCCATCGAAGGTCTTCTTTCTTACAATACTAATAAAATCACTGAAATGGACGAAGTGGAACCCGCCGTTGAATGGCAGCGCAAGACCGGTAACCGCATCCGTGGTTACGAATCGGTAGCAAGCCTATACGAAAGCGAAAACCGCGACGCTATCGGTGGTTGGAACATGTATCAGTTCGTTCAGTGGGCTTCTGATCCCGCTTTGGTGTCAACCTCTCAGCAGGACGCTATCGACCATCCTGAAAAGTATCCTTACAACTCTTTCTCAGGTGGTGGTCAGAAACTCGGTACCGCTGTGTTCAAGGATTTGAACGGTGACCGCCAGATTGACTCTCGTGACATGGCGCCTCTCGGCTACACCATGCTCCCTGACTGGACTCCTTCTATCTCGCTCAATGTTAAGTATGCTGGTTTTGACCTCCGTGTAGTAGGTACAGCTTACCTCAACCGTTCAGTATTCCTTTCTCCGTCCATGACTTTCTCGGAATGGGGTTCCAACAACTCTACTCATGAAGTTGTGAATGCTTGGGGTTACTACAACGACAATCCTAATGATCCGCGCAACATCAACGCCAAGTATCCTCGCTTGTCATTCTCTTACAACGCTGAGGACTCTTCACGCGACAATGGTTCTTACCAGAATGACATTTGGATTCAGAATGGCGACTACTTCTCGCTGCGTAACATCGAATTCGGTTACTCGCTCCCCGAAAAGCTCATCGCCAAGGCTTACATGACCAAGTGCCGTGTTTACTTCAGCGCTTACAATGTTGCCACTTGGAGCCATCTTCCGAAGGATATGGACCCCGAACGTCCTATGGGTTACTGCTGGTGGTATCCTAAGACCCGCATCTTCTCATTCGGTTTAAACGTAGCATTCTAATCCCTGAAATTAATACACAGTTATGAAAATTAAAAATATTGCAATTATAGCAGGAGCGATGTTCTCTTTAATGGGAACATCCTGCTCCGACTCTTACCTCGACAAAGAGGTGGACCTTACCTTGCAGGCGGATATGGTATTCAATGACTATGACATGACCCGCGGTGCGCTTGCAAAGCTTTACGAATACCTCCCCGACGCATTCGCCGGCTACTCTGACACTCAGTTCCGCCTAAGCCAGGACTGTATGACTGACAATGCCATCGACTACTGGGGTGTGGCTCGTTACCACTCTATAATGGACGATGCTTACGACGCTACCAACCACTGGTTTGCTTCTGACAGCTGGTCTAACCGCTATAAAGGCATCCGCGCCTGCAACCAGTTCCTCGCCAACGCTAAGGAATCGGTTATCGGTAATGCTGAAAAGCCGGGCGACGACAACCGCCTTTATGACCGTTGGATGGCTGAAGCCCATGTGCTCCGCGCATTGCTTCACTTCGACCTCATGTGCTACTTTGGCGGTATACCCATTGTAGCCGATGACGAGGAAGGCAATCCCATCATTCTTTCTCCCTCTTCCACTATTCCTGACCGCACCTCTGCCGAGGACGGATTCCAGTGGGTGGCTGACGAAATGGACAAGTACAAGGACGCTCTTCCCNNTCTTCCCTTCCGTTACAGCAACGAGGACGAGAACTGGGGCCGCGTGAACGGTGCCGCTGCTTATGCTCTTAAAGCACGTGCGTTGCTCTACAAGGCTTCTCCTCTTAACAATCCTTCCAATGACAAGGCGCGCTGGACTGCCGCTGCTCAGGCTGCTCTTGACTTCATCAACAAGAACAACTCCATCAGCAATCCTTACCGCCTCCACACTACTCCTGACAACGACGTGGAACAGAACTACTATGCAGTGTTCACTTCCAATCCCGTTATGTCCAACGAGTACATCCTCAGCCGTTCGGTCTGGACCACTCTGAACCTCGTTTACTTCAACGGTCCTTGCGGATTCTCTGGTGCTATCAGTAACACCGGTTACAATAACCCCACTCAGAACCTCGTGGACGCTTACGAAACCCGCAACGGTCTTCCCATCGACCAGGATCCCACTTATGATCCCCAGAATCCCTATGCCAACCGTGACCCGCGTCTTGCTCAGACCATCTTCTATCACGGTATGATTTGGGGTGACGGTGACGAAGCACGTCCTCTCGACATGAACAATGACGACACCCGCGTAGGTATCGACTATGCTCGTGGTAACGGTGGTACTTGTACCGGCTACTACTGCAAGAAGTACGTTCACAATGTGCGTTTCGACGGTACCATCGGTAACCAGCGTGTGGCTTGCCCCATCTTCCGTTACGCTGAAATCCTTCTTAACGCCGCTGAAGCTCTCAATGAAGCAGGTCAGTCAGCTCAGGCTGTGACTTACGTTGACCAGGTTCGTGCCCGTGTAGGCATGCCTTCTTTGGCTGGAAAGAGCGGTGACGAACTCCGCGAACGCATCCGCAATGAACGTCGTATCGAGCTTTGCTTCGAGGATCATCGTTTCATCGACTGCCGCCGCTGGAAACTGTTTGAAGGTAAAACTCCCGCTTCCGAAGTAAATCTTCCCCGTTATCAGCAGGTGTACAACCTCTACGGCGTGGCCATCCGCGAAGGCTCAGGTACTACATTCAACTATGGACTTTCCGAGAAATATTCTCGCCAAACATTCAACAGCCCCAAGAACTATCTCTACCCCATTCCTTTCTCTGAAATTCAGAAGATTGGTTTGAAGCAGAACCCGGGCTGGGAAATGTAGTAACATGACTTATTGGGGACGCTTTTTGCCCCTTAATGCACGAAGCGTCCCTGTTTTTAATCATTAACCTATACTAAAAATGAAAGCAAAAATATTTTTCTTAAGCGCATTAGTGGCTGTGGGCATGGCATTCACTTCATGTTCTGACGATGATATCGATTCCCACGACCCCATTGACACCAGCATCAGCGACCAAGTGAGCGTAAACGCTCCGGTTGCCGAAGTTGTGCAGCCCACCTATGCCACTCTTTCCGCCACTTTCGTCATGAAAGGCGAATACAAACCGGGAGGCCTCGGATTCTGCTATTCAACTGAACAGAATCCCAACATCTATAAGAACAATGTAGTCAAAAGCGAATCTTATACCTACGATTCCATGATTGCTACTCTTGAAAATCTTCAGCCCAACACCGTTTACTACGTGCGCGCTTATGTGTATGTAAATAAAGGTGATTTGGTATATTCTCCCGAATTTGTTCTCGACACAGCCAAAACCACTCAGATTCCCGGCGAAACTCCCGAGGAAACTCCGGACGACACTACCGAAGAATAATTGAGTCCCCCCTTTCTCCTCATGACTGTTAATAATTCATCTATGAAGAAGTATAAAATTTTTCTTTTGTCTCTCGTTTCCATAGGCACTCTCATGTTGAGTGCCTGTGGCAGCGATAAAAACGACGAACCGGAACCCAATGTTCCTGTAAACCCTAATCCTAAACCCGACGAACCTACTCCCGACGAACCGAAAGAAGATCCGTCACTCTCATCCTATAAAGCACCTGATTACTCCGATTACTACCGTAACATCGCTGGATGGGATCAACGCTCCCAATGGAATCTTGCCAATGTGCATGACCCTTCCGTGGTAAAAGCTGATGACGGATATTATTATATGTATCAGACTGACGCGTCTTTCGGCAACGCCCACGACGGTCACGGACATTTCCATGCGCGCCGTTCCAAGGACCTCGTCAACTGGGAATACCTCGGCGCGACAATGCCTGCGCTGCCTGAATGGGTAGTGCCTAAACTTAATGAGATACGCACAGCTATGGGACTTCCCGAAGTGCAGCCAGATAAAAACACCTTCGGCTACTGGGCTCCTGTGGTGCGACGTGTATCGTCAAGCCTTTACCGCATGTACTACTCCATCGTGTGTCCCGGAACTATCGACGGACCGGCATCATGGAGCGAACGTGCTTTCATCGGACTCATGGAGACATCCAATCCCGCCGACAACAGCAGTTGGGTTGACAAAGGCTATGTCATAACCAACGCTTCCGACCGCAATCTTGACTTCTATGTAAGACCCGACGACTGGGGCAACTGTTACTTCAAGTACAATGCCATTGACCCCGCTTACATCATCACTCCCGAAGGTGAACATTGGCTCATTTACGGATCCTGGCACTCCGGCATAGCGGCTCTACCCGTAAACGCCGAAAACGGAAAGCCTGACATCACCGTAAACCCATGGGGCACCTCGGAAGAAATCCTGCCTTACGGCAAGCTCATCGCCACTCGTCAGATGGGCAACCGCTGGCAAGCCGCTGAAGGTCCTGAGATCATCTACCGTGACGGATATTACTATCTGTTCCTCGCTTATGATGCCCTTGACGTGCCTTACAATACACGCGTGGTGCGCTCAACCTCCATCACCGGTCCCTATGTGGGACAGGACGGAACTAATGTGACCGATTTCGGAGGTGACGCTTACCCCATCGTAACCCATCCTTACAAGTTCCAGAACCACACCGGATGGGTGGGTATTTCCCACTGCGCAGTGTTCGACGACGGCAACGACAACTGGTACTACGCTTCACAGGGTCGTTTGCCTAAAGACACTTACAATGACCCTTATTCCAACGCCATTATGATGGGACACGTGCGCGCTATACGCTGGACTTCCGACGGATGGCCTGTCGTGATGCCCGAGCGTTACGGCAATGTTCCCAAAGTTGCAGTTACCGAAGCGGAACTCACGGGCAATTGGGAAGTAATTGACCTTGCTTATAAATACGCTGACATGAAATCGTCATCGCTCATAACTCTGTCGGCTGACCACAAAGTAACCAATGGAGTGTGGAAAAACCGCTCTTGGAGCTACAAACCCGATTCACAAGTGCTCACAATCGACGGCATCGACCTCTACCTCATACGTGAGTGCGACTGGGAAGCATCGCCCCGCACCCACACCATCGTAGGTGCCGGACTCGGTGCCAAAACCACCTACTGGATTAAAAAGACTAAATAACAATTCTCATTCTGTCGATTTTAGGAGCTGCCGGACAACACATCCGGCAGCTCCTTTTTTTGTGAGTAAGTGTTAATAACGCAGTGATTTTAAAACTTGTGGCACATGCCCCTTGTTTTTATTAGAAAAAAGGGATGTGATTATGCCGCGTTGGATAACAAAAACGTTATTATGCTTATTTATAATGGGCTTTCCTGCAATTGCTTGCGGGCAGATAGCCATTAAGCATTACGCACGTCAGCGCATTCACCCTGATTCAGCCGATACCGAGTATTACGGACGCAACCACTTTTGGCGCGCCGCCGGGGAAGTCGTAGGATTCAACATTGGATTGTGGGCTTTTGACCGCTATATAGTCAACGGCGACTACGCCCGCATCTCATTCCACTCCATCAAAGAAAATTTCAAACACGGATTCAAGTGGGACAACGACAAGTTGAACACCAATATGTTCATGCACCCTTACAACGGCAGCCTATATTACACCGCCGGACGTTCCAACGGTTTCAATTTCTGGCAGTCGAGCCTTTTCGCTATCGGAGGAAGCGCCATGTGGGAGCTCTTCATGGAATGCGAATACCCTTCCACCAACGACATCATAGCCACCCCCATCGGAGGAACGGCTATAGGCGAAGTCTCCTACCGCGCATCCGATGCCATCATCGATGACCGCACGTCAGGATCGGAACGCATCGGGCGAGAAGTGAGCGTGTTCCTCATCTCCCCCATCCGCGGACTTACCCGATTGCTCACAGGCGACGCTTGGAGAGTACGACCCACGCGAGGAAGGCAGTTCGGAACCCCAAGCGTGGCTACCGAAATATCCGTGGGAATGCGGTGCCTGCAGTTTGAACGTGAAGCTAACCATTCGGAGTGGGGCGCAGCTATTGATTTCAACCTCGAATATGGTGAACGCTTCAAGGTTAAAAGCACTAACCCTTACGACTATTTCACACTAAGCGTCGGCATAAACGCCATGAACGGACAGCCGTTGCTGAGTCATCTCGAAATAAAAGGCAGGCTCCTCGGAAGAGAACTGATGGAAGAGAAGGACTACAAGCTGAATGTGGGACTGTACCAGCATTTTGATTTCTTCGATTCTGACACCATCCGCAACGGCGTGTCACGATGCCCTTATAAACTCGGAGTGCCTGCATCGCTCGGCGGAGGCATTATGTTCCGTGCAAACGAGAATCCTTACTGCCATTTCGATGCTTACGCCCATCTCAACGGTGTAATCCTCGGATCGGTTCTCTCCGATTATTATATGGTGGACGACCGTAATTACAACCTTGCAAGCGGCTTCGGTGTAAAAGCGGGATTAAACGTCGTGTTAGGTCGTGACCGGCTTTCATTGACTCTCGACCACCATCTTTACCGCCTGTTCACATGGAAAGGCTACCACCGCAACACTGACCTCTCCGAAGTCAACTACAAAACCTTGGATGTGCTCGGCGACCAGTCCGTGGCGACTTTCAGCGTCACCGAATTCCGCACCGATGCTAAAATATGGAAACAGCTTTACGGCACCTTCAAGCTTTCTTACTATTACAGGTCCACCCATTACCGTGACTATTCCCACATCAGTTCCTCTTCTTTCGGTCTCAAGTTCATGCTTACCTACAAATTCTAAAGCATTTGTCTAAATTTTTTCTTATCTTTGCACATTAAAGGCGCATTTACACCACTGAACTGATTTAAATGCTTGAAATAAGCTGAAACAAGTTCATTTTATTGCGCTTATAACAACTGATAGGAGAATGAAGAAAGGATTACTATTTTCGCTCGTTGCCTCTGCAACACTTTCAGGAGTTGCACAAATCAACTCGTCTATGCCCGATGGCTACGCCACACGAGGCATTCTGATGTACAATGACAAAAATTATCAGGGAGCTATCGACCAGTTTGGGTTCTGCATTGCTCAAGGTGGGACACCGCAGGAGATGGAGACAAGCATGTATTATATCGCCCAGTCACGACTTCTGTCGGGCGATTTGACGCAGGCGCGCTCTGACTTCAACGATTTTCTCACAGCATTCCCGGCTTCACCCATGCGCGTATACGCCAAACTCGCTCTTGCCGACTGCGATTTCTACGAAGGGGACTACCCGGCTGCCCTCGAAGCTTACCGGCGCATGGACGCGTCATCTTTCGACGGTGAAACCCGCGAGGACTACGAATACCGCCTGGCTTATTGCGAGCTTCAGGAAGGCAACTACAACCTCGCGTCACGCCTGTTTGGCAATCTTGAAAACGTTGCACGCTACTCCAATGCGGCACGTTTCTATCAAGGATACATAGCCTATGCCCAAGGCGACTATGACACAGCCAAACAAAAATGGTCATCAGTCGATACCAATACTCCTCCGGGCAACCACGCGCCCTATTATCTTGCGCAGATAGCTTATTCTGAAGGCGACTATGACCGTGCGCTTTCTCTTGCCCGCAAGCACGAATTCACGGTGAAGGAATACACCCCCGAGATGCAGCGCATAGCCGGAGAATCGCTCTACAACTTAGGCGAGGAATCCGAAGCCGTCGACTACATCAGCAAATACATGTCGGCTACGGACTCCCCCAAGCCCTCGGCTCTATACATCATGGGTGTAAACGCCTACAAAAACGGTGATACTCAGCAAGCGTTAAAATATTTTGAGCCGGTTACCTCCGAGGACAACGCCATGGGACAGTCAGCCTATCTGTACATGGGACAATCCTATCTCCAGGACGGAAACGTCAATTCCGCCCTCCTCGCCCTCGACAAAGCTTGCCGCATGGACTACGACCGTCAGGTGCAGGAAACCGCATTCTACAACTATGCCGTAGCTAAGAGCGAAGGCGGCAGAACTCCTTTCGGAAGCTCGGTCACCCTCTTTGAGGACTTCCTCAAGCGTTATCCCGAATCACGCTACTCTCAGGAAGTGGAGGAATACCTTGTGACAGGCTACATGACCGACAATAACTACGAGAAAGCTCTTGCTTCAATCAACCGCATTAAACGCCCATCGGCGGCGATTCTCACCGCCAAGCAGCGTGTGCTTTACATCCTTGGCAGCCGTGATGTGGCATCAGGCAATATTCCGCAGGCTATCGAACGCTTCACCGAAGCAAAGAAAATGGCTGCACAAAACCGCGCCATGTCCAATGAATGCAATCTTTGGCTCGGCGACTGCTATTTCCGCCAAGGCAACTATTCTCGCGCCACTCAGCTTTACCGCGAGTACCTGAAAGGCAATACAGCGTCAGCGGCTAACCGTGCCATCGCCAATTACGACCTTGGCTATAGCCTGTTCAGCGAAAAGAAGTACGCCGATGCGCGTTCAGCATTTGAAAAAGCCGCCAAGGACCGCAACCTGAAAAATAACCTTGTGGCTGATGCCTACAACCGCATAGGCGACTGCTACTATTATGCATCGGACTTCAACCGCGCCTCACAGAGCTACGATCAGGCTTACGAACTGAATCCCGCCGCAGGCGACTATTCACTGTTCCAGAAAGCGACCATGAAAGGTCTTGCGCGTGACTACAACAGCAAGATTCAGGCTCTCGACGACATGATGGAACGCTATCCGTCCTCATCGCTTATTCCGGCAGCTCTGCTTGAAAAAGCTGAAAGCTATGTTGCGCTTAACCGCAACGACGATGCAGTAAGCACTTACGAAACCCTCGTAAAACGTTACCCCAACACTGCCCAAGGGCGCAACGGTCAGCTGCAGCTTGCCATCACCACCCTAAGCAAGGGCAATACATCGAAAGCCGTCACCCTCTATAAAGAAGTAATACGCAACTATCCGTCAAGCGACGAAGCAAAAGTCGCAGCCGAGGACCTTAAGAGCATACTTGCCGATGAAGGCAAGCTGAACGAATACGCCACTTTCATCGCGTCAGTTCCCAATGCTCCCAAGTTTGAGGCATCCGAAATGGATGAGCTCACATTCCAGTCGGCTGAGAAGGCTTATCTCCTTGACAATTCCCACACCGGAAAACTTGAAAGCTATATCGCTCAGTTCCCCGGAGGGAAATATGAAGTGCAGGCGTTGAGTTACCTTGCCGATCAGGCATTCAACAAGCACGACGAACCTCGTGCGCTCGAATACGCGTCAACCATTGTGGCTCGTTACCCCGACACTGAATTTGCCGAGGACGCTCTTGCCATAAAAGGACAAGTGGAATACAACCAAGGCAACGGCAACGAAGCTCTCGCCACTTTCCGCCAGCTTGAAAACCGCGCTTCGGCTTCACGCAACCGCAATGCCGCACGGCTTGGAATCATGAGAGTGTCCCACGAACTTGGCAACCACAAGGACGTGCTCACCGCCGCCAATCAGCTTCTTGCTTCGTCAGTGACACCGTCGGCTCAGAAAAACGAGATTCTGTTTGCCAAAGCTTACACCCTTGCGCAACTTGGTCAGAACGAAGAAGCAATCGACGCATGGAAAGAACTTGCGGCTGATACCGACGACCTCTATGGAGCGAAATCAGCCTACTACCTGTCACAGTTCTACTATGACAAGGGACAGTTGAAGAATGCCCGTTCTCAGGTGGAAAAATTCATCGACTCCAATACTCCCCATCAGTATTGGCTTGCGCGTGGTTACATTCTTCTCAGCGACATCTACCGCAAGAACGGAGAAACTTTTGAGGCTAATGAATATCTGAAGAGCCTTAAAGATAACTATCCCGGCAATGAATCGGATATATTCATGATGATTGACGAACGTCTTAAATAAACTGCAGATTTTATGAAGTTACAATACATTTTGTCATGTGTGGCTATTGCCGGAGGGGTTCTCGCCGCTGCCGGTGCCGATGACTTAACTAAAGAGATAACTATAGCAAAAGATATTGTGCCGCAGGAGCGCGACGCTAACCGCATTTCACAACTCCCGGAGCTTTCTCTCCCGTCATTTGCTCAAAAAAAGCTCAAGTGGACTGACCGTGCCGTGGCTGCTCCGCTTTCTCCTTCGTTCTCGCTCCTTCCGCCGGCGGCTTATAGCGCCTCCATGGATAAGTACCCTTATCGCGGTTACCTGGATTTGGGCTATTTCCCGGCATTCCAGTTAGGTATTTCGGCAGGTTACCGCCTTTATGACACTGAAGCCACCAAGCTAAACGCATGGCTGCAATACAACGGAAGCCAGTATAAGGCTGACGGCGAACTTGGCAACAAGATTACCTATAAGAATCATTCCGCTCATTTGGGACTGAATCTTACCCATCAGGTAGGCGAAGCCGGCACCTTGTTCGGCGATCTCGGGTATTCGTTCTATACTTTCAATTTCCCCACGGGAGTATTAGAGCCTGAATCCCCTTCATTTTCCAGTGCCTTTACCGAAGCATATCAGACCAATGGTTACACACAATCAGTCAACCGGTTCAATTTTGATTTGGGATGGAACGGCTCTGCCGGGCTGATTGATTACCATGCTGCGGCAGGCTATCAGTTCTTTGGCTTTTCAAAGCCCCCTTATGCTCTTAAATCAGGCGAGGCGCGCGACGATGTGGACGCTTATAAAGCAAGTGATTTGAAACTTGACCTCGGCGCATTCTACAACATCAATGACAACAACGGTGTAGGACTTGACTTCAATATCCTCAACACA
The DNA here is from genome assembly GCA_001701065.1 of Bacteroidales bacterium GP4. GTDB lineage: Bacteria > Bacteroidota > Bacteroidia > Bacteroidales > Muribaculaceae > Muribaculum. The sequence continues at coordinate 7,727 of DAAL01000096.1, read as the reverse complement.
GCCAACAAGAATCTCATGCGGCTGGAATACGACCTCGCTGACGGCGTTTCTTCTCGCTACACTCTGAACGATGTGGAGTCACGCAATTCCGGATACTACTCCGTGAAACCTTACTATCAAGGCAAAGGCGACAACTATTCAGTCAAGATAGGGCTTCAGGTGAATCATCTCTGGTCATTCGGAGGTGCCACCCATGCCGGTGCCGACATTGACCTTGGCTGGTCGCCGGTTTCCAAGTTTGCTCTGTCTGCCACAATCCAGTCAGGCAACATCTACATGAACAATATATCCGAGCACTTCCCCGAGGATAATTATCTTAACCCGGCGCTTTACATCAACCCGTCATGGAACAAAGGATTGATTGACCTGAAACTGCTCATCGGACCATTCTCCGGCGCAAGCTTCGAGATTTTCGGAGGCTACGGAAAACTCGCCGACTGGGCTAACCAATATATATTCAGCGGCACTTACAGCGAGACATTGGCTGGCGCTCACTACGGTCTTGACATGGACAGCTACCACTATGGAATAGCGTTCAATTACAAGTACCGTTCACTCGCTTCATTCCGCGTCAGCTACGAAGGCGCACCTCAGGACATCGACAAAGGTTACATGTACTGGGGCGACCGCGCCAAAAACGCTTTCAACATCTCAGTTGACGTAACCCCCATCGAGTCGCTTGATCTCGGACTCAGCTACGAGATACGCAGCGGAAGAGCCATCTACGAGTTGCTCGACATGAACAACATCAACTTAGGCACATCCTACAAGAAAATAGCCATGGCTAATGTCAACTCACTCGACTTTTCGGCACGTTATGCCATCACTCCTCAGTTCAGCGTGTGGGCACAGGCTGAAAACCTGCTCAACAAAGAGTGGGACATTGACTACGGACTGCCCAACAAAGGCATAACCGGGCTGGTGGGCATAGGCTACAAATTCTAATTAACTTAAAACCGCTCTTAACTTTTAAAATTAACAATAGATGAATTTAAAACATTTAGCTGCCGCCTTGTTCATTGGGGCGAGCGTAGTACAGACAGCCGCTATCGAGCCGGTGATTCCCCGAGATGAAAATGTTGAAAAACGCATCGAGGATGTTATGAAAAAAATGACCCTCGAAGAAAAAATCGGTCAGATGAACGAACTGACCCTCGGTCTTCTCGGAAATAACTTCAATCCGCTCACAAGCAATGATTTCACCATCGACAAAGCTCGAATGGATGAGATTTTCGGCAAATACAAGGTAGGTTCAATCCTGAATGTGGCTGATGTCGCGCTAACTCCCGAACAATGGTACACTATAGTTTCTCAGATTCAGGAATACTCCATGGAACACATCGGCATCCCCTGTATCTACGGTCTTGACATGAACCATGGCGCAAGCTACACCATCGGTGCCACACTGTTTCCTCAGAACATCAACATGGGTGCCACTTTCAACCGTGACCTCGCTCACCGAGGAGGCGAAATCACCGCTTACGAAACCCGCGCAAGCGATGTGCCTTGGACTTACAATCCCACTATCGACCTCGGACGTGACTCACGTTGGCCACGTATATGGGAAAACTACGGCGAGGATGCTTATCTTGCATCACAACTCGGCACAGCTACCGTACTTGGTATGCAGGGCAATGACCCCAACCGCATCGACAAATATCACATCGCCGCAAACCTCAAGCACTTCATGGGCTACGGTATGCCGGTCAGCGGAAAGGACCGCACCCACTCCAGCATCAGCGAACAGGAAATGCGTGAAAAGCATTTCGCGCCCTATCTTGCTGCGATAAAGGACGGAAAAGCACTCTCAATAATGGTGAATTCGACCACCAACAACGGTATTCCGTTCCACGCCAACGCCAAATACCTCTCCACTTGGCTTAAGGACCAGCTTAATTGGGACGGTCTCATCGTAACTGACTGGGCTGACATCAACAACCTCTACACCCGTGAATTTGTGGCAAAGGACAAGAAGGATGCTATCCGCCTTGCCATCAACGCAGGTATCGACATGTCCATGGACCCCTACTCCACTGACTTCAATGTACTGTTGAAAGAACTTGTGGAAGAAGGCGAAGTGCCCATGTCACGTATCGACGACGCTTGCGCACGCGTGCTCCGCATGAAAATGCGTCTTGGACTCTTCGACGAGCCTAACACCAAGTACACTGACTATCCTCTGTTCGGCTCCGAAGAATTTGCACAGGCTTCACTTCGCGCTGCCGAAGAATCACTCGTTCTCCTGAAAAACGAAGGCGATGTGCTTCCGTTGGCTAAAGGCAAAAAGATTCTCTTGACAGGCCCCAACGCCAACTCTTTGCGCACACTCAACGGCGGATGGACTTACACTTGGCAAGGTCACATGACCGATCGTCTCGCTCCTCAGTATAACACCATCTACGAAGCACTTTGCAACAAATATGGCAAAGAGAATGTGACTTATGTCCCCGGTGTCAACTATGACTTCCGTGACGGCGCGTCATGGGAAACTGATACCATTGTAAGCATCGAAGCAGTGGTAAATGCGGCAAAGAACGCTGATGTGATCATCGCTTGCGTGGGCGAAAACAGCTATTGCGAAACTCCCGGAAACATCAACGACCTCAACCTTTCGGCTAACCAAATTGCTCTTGTAACTGCACTCGGAATGGTGGACAAACCTCTTGTAATGGTACTTAGCGAAGGTCGTCCCCGACTCATCAACTCCATCGAACCGCTTGCCGATGCCATCGTGGACATTATGCTGCCGGGCAACTATGGCGGCGATGCTCTTGCCAACATCCTTTGTGGCGAAGTAAACTTCAGTGGCCGTCTCCCCATCACCTATCCCAAGCACTCCGCAGGTCTTATCACTTACGACTTCAAGAAAGGCGAGTTGACCCAGACCATGGCTGGTGCCTACAACTACGATGCCAAGGTGGACGTGCAGTGGCCTTTCGGATTCGGACTCAGCTACACGACATTCGCTTACAGCAATCTCCGTGTCAACAAGGACAAGTTCAAAGCGGGCGACACACTTGAATTCGCTGTGGATGTGACCAACACCGGTAAAATGGCGGGTAAAGAAAGCGTATTGCTTTACTCAAGCGACATCGTTGCCTCTACTTCACCCGACATTAAGCGTCTTCGCCAGTTTGACAAAATTGAGCTTAAACCGGGCGAAACCAAGACCGTGAAACTCGTAGTTCCGGCAAATGACCTCGCATTTGTCAACTATAACGAGCAATGGACCCTTGAAAAAGGTGATTTCCGCATCCAAGTTGGCGACCAGACAATAACTGTCACCGCCACCGAAACCAAAGTTTGGGACACCCCCAACGTTGACTAATCCCTTTTGCACAACCTCATGCACTTTCAGTGCATCCAACCTCATTGCAACAACCCTCATATAGAGCCGTCCCCCTGGACGGCTCTATTTTTTCTTCTAATATTATAATATGTATATACGCTTAACCTTCCATTAAAAATATGTCTTAAAATTTTGCAGAACCAAAATTAATCCATACTTTTGCACTAAGTCCATAGAGTTGGGCGGTTTACATTTTTATAGAAGCGTTTCATGCTTTACCCTTCATTCCAAAATCGCCAAAATTTTGAACACAAAAGGATTAAGCGGTCAAAGAACGCTCGCGTGTGTCGTTTATTCACTTCCCGACATGGGATTCTGATATGTCGACATGGCGTGGGAGTTGACTGTTTATTTTTGTGTTAGGTGTTTGGCGATGCCTGGAATGAAATAAACTGAACATCGTTCCACGCTTCTCTTTTTTAACCCATTTATTAAGTGCCGTTGGAGGGAACACAAAAGCACAACATTTTTTGCTTATGGAAAATTTAGATTTAATAATTAAATTAAAATGGAGGAATATAATACCTCAGGTATTTCTCATCATTTGGCTTATTTTACCAATCGCCAAAATTCAATCTCAGGACAAACCGTCCATGACAATATGGATGAAAGATGGTTCCTCTGAAGTCTTTTTATTAGAAGAAAAACCCAAAGTCCAATATATTTACAATACCATAACTATTTCTTCATCAAATATAGAGCAAGCTTATTGGTATAGCGAAGTAAAAAAAATTACTTATTCCAATATAAAAACCAGTGACATTGAAAATATTATCAACGACAATGATTTAGGTATAGTCCAAGAAGGTGAGAATCTACGAATTAAAGGATTACCTAAGAACTCTTTAGTCAGTATATATAGTATTGACGGCAATCTTATATATCAAATTCGTACAAAGGAAGATAATAATGTATTTATAAATTTTGGAAATTTCTCTTCTGGAGTATACATATTAAAAGCTGGTACTAAATCCATTAAATATTTCAAGCGATGAAAAATCTAAAAACCATATACCTTCTATTTTTAGTCATTGTATCATCAGCCTTTGACTCTTTTGCTCAATCTCCAATATATTTATATTTAAAGAATGGTGTCATAGAAACTTTTTATCCGGAATTAACCGATAGTATGACGGTATCAAACATCGATGAAGCCGGGAATGAATATGAGGAACCGGTGGTTCAAAAAATATATTCCAATGATTCAATATATGTCTATAATCTGGCAGATATCGACAGTATCGGATTCTTCGTTCCTCCAACAATCCTTAAACCGGGAGTAATTGACATTGATAATGAACTAATTAACCACATTATTGGATGTGATGACATGTTGTTAACTCTTTCTTCCAGTACCCCTTCCAATATACTTCCCAAGAAAGGAGATAAATTAGTATTGGCAAAAGTAACAGATCTCATCCCTCATGGATTTGCAGGAGAAGTTCTCTCTGTTGAAAACGATTCTTACGGTAACTTCACAATTGATTGTGAAATGGTAACCCTGACCGATATATTTGAACAGTATTACAGCAGCTCAACTAAAAAAGACGCAGTTAGCCGTGCTTACGGATATGGCAATTTCCCATGGAAACCAGGATCTATTCCTATTGACCTTAAGCTTGATGGAATATTCCCAATCAAGAAGCTTCCTGATGTAGAATTAAAGGCTCATTATCACGGAAGTTTTACTCCTGATTTTAATATTTACATCGAACAAATAATCTCGCGTCGTGATTATTATTCAACAAAGGTCACTGTTGTTGGAGAGTATGCTATGGAAAATACATTAGAATTAGCAGGAGAAATCAGTAACGATGGCGAACATAAATATGGTTTATGGCAACTTCCGATTGGTGCAGTCCCGTTTATTACCAAACTATATGTTGAGGCTGGATGGACAGGAGGTGGGAATATTAAAGGAGCTTTAACTTTAAACTCTTCTTCCCGCAGATCATTTGCCTTTTCTCGCCATTGGGTGACAGTTGCTCCAGAATTTGAAGGCACAAGCAATTTAAAACAAATTCCTCCGTCAGGAAGAGAACTATATCGAGGCAACTACAATATTTCAGGATCAGTCGAAGGCGGATTTGGAGCAGGACTATATATAGAGGCTGGAGTTGGTATTCTCGACAAAAGAATACTTTCAGTTGGAATTAGAGGAGAAATAGGATGTGAGATTTCCGGACAAATATCCATTTCCCAAAGTGAGCCACAAATGGAATCCACTGAATTTTATGATAATCTAAAAGAAAATTACATAAAAGGAGAATTATATGCAAATGGAGCTTTTGGAATGGATTGGTTTGAGTTTGGGAAAGATTACGAGGATAAGAAGAATCCTCATATAAAATGGACCTGGGTAGAAACACCTCCTTTGTCTTATGAATTATTCAATTTTTCCTTAGTGCCGACATTCAGCAAACCTGATATCAACAAAGATCCACAGTACCCATCATATGTAAACATCGATTCTGAAGTTTCAGGAGTTTCATTACCTGCATCCATCGGATATGCAATTAAGGATTCACAAGGCAAAATTGTAGAATCCACATATCTTGCAAATGGAGCAATTTGGGGATTTGGGATTGGAGAAAAATTTAACTTACACCATGAATCAAACATAATCAAGCCAGGAAAAAATTATAAAATATATCCAATGGTGAAATGGGATTTTTGGCCCTATTGTGAAATGATAGCCTCTCCAAGTTCCGATTTCTCCCAACCATTAATCATTATAACCTCTACCCCTTCTCAAGTATTAGCTTCATCAGCAAGAATCCATGGGATAATGGAGGATTACGATTCCTCAAGTGGTATAGAACTTGGATTCTATTATGGAAAGTCCTCTATTATTAATGAAACTAATAGCACATACGCATCTGCAAATAGTGAAGATGATGGAGTCTTTGCCACAGATTTGAAGAATCTCAAACCCTCTACCACCTACTATTATCGCGCATGCGCAATTATAGATGGTGAAACAATCTTCGCTGATGAAATCCAATCATTCACAACAAAAGAATGCGATGAATGTAATTTTGAGTTCTCAGTTACTTATCCCGCATGGTACGAATATGATAATACGTGGCATATTAAACCAAATGATGGCATACATTTTAGTCTTGCCATAAGACCTGATATTCCTGAATCGGAAGATTCATCTATAATTTCATATGGTCCCGTTATATACAAAAACGATGAGGAAGTAGGAAGCTATATACTCAATCGTGATGACCAATATTTAATAGATGGATGGGTGTCAACTTCGCATTTCTGTGAAAGATCTGAATTGGAAATAGACAATGTTAACTACAGAGCTGTTGCTCCATCATCATACCACGTAGGAGTTCAATTTGAAAAAGTTACCGAAAACGGAGATACAATTGTCTTAATAACTAAAGAGCACAAGCCTATTGAATGGATATACGATGAAAAACCATGGATTTATCTGTACTACTGTGAGGGTTCGGGTTATGAATCTGAAACTAGTGATCCATATTCTCCAAATAGATTTGATTTCAGTGGAATGGTATACTACCAAACTGAAGGTGGTTTTTGGAGGAAATCTACTATAGGAAATAGTTCTAATGAAACTCTTGATGGTTATTATTATTGTTTCCCTCTCGATAATATAAGTATGGGACACAGTTTTGGAGGAAATTATTCTATCTCAAATATACCGTTAGGTGTTACAGCGAAATGGATAGATATTAATGGAGTAACCATAGAAGCGAATATTATACCTTTTGAACACAATTCGAGAGGAATGGTACTACCACTTAATTTTGAAGATTATGCCCCTCTTAAGCGGAAAAATGGCTTTGAGAATAGTTGGCCATCTATATATAACACAGCAAAATCTGCTCAAAAATTACCTGTAACCCCTTCTTTAGATTCTACAATTAAGCTCTCAGATGGCACCTTTACTAAAATAATAAAACCCTTAAATGAGAATCTTAATATTTCAGTAATTAGATAGAACTGAAAACTAAATAGATTATCAAATAAGTCTTTTTAAAAAGAAGTACAAAGGAGTGGTAATAGCTAAATACTATTCAATAATCAAAAGGGTTCCGCACAATGCCGAACCCTTTTGATTTAAATAGAATTTGATTATGTAAATACTTGCAATAAATATAATAGAATACCTAGAATTAGCGACAGCAATGTCAGATGTATTTTCCGCTGTCATCATTTCAAGCCTTAAACAAAAGAGGTTAATGGTACGCAAAGTTTACATGTTATAAATCGCTTTTATTTATTCGAGAAGATACGCGAAATGCTTGAAAGTCAAGTCTTGTAATGTTATTTCTCCATCATCAAGCCGCTTGGCATCGATGGGGCTGACTCGGTCACTAAATGATTGTGAGTCCTTGTA
>DAAL01000045.1 GCA_001701065.1 Bacteroidales bacterium GP4 | reverse complement strand
ACGATAGTGGCACATGCCAAAGAATACGGATTTGTATTCCAGTCAAGCGAAATCTACGATGGTCTGTCAGCTGTTTACGACTACGGTCAGAACGGTGTGGAGCTAAAAAATAACATCAAGCGTTACTGGTGGGACGCTATGACGCTGCTTCATGAAAACATAGTGGGTATCGATTCCGCTATCTTCATGCACCCCACTATCTGGAAAGCCTCAGGTCACGTGGACGCGTTCAATGACCCCTTGATTGACAACAGGGACTCAAAGAAACGTTACCGCGCCGATGTGCTCATCGAGGAAGAAATCGCCAAGATGGACGACAAAATCGAAAAAGAAGTGGCTAAAGCAGCCAAGCGTTTCGGCGAAAGCTTCGACGAGGCTCTTTTCCGTGAGACAAATCCCCGTGTGCTTGAACACAAGGCTAAGCGTGACGCTCTCCACGAACGTTTCGCCAAAGCCATGAACGATAACAACCTCGACGAACTCCGTCAGATAATCATCGACCAGGAAATCGTTGACCCCATATCCGGTACAAAGAACTGGACTGAAGTGCGCCAGTTCAACCTTATGTTCCGTACTGAGATGGGTTCGACTGCCGACGGCGCAATGACTGTGTATCTCCGTCCCGAAACCGCGCAGGGTATCTTTGTTAACTACCTCAATGTGCAGAAGACAGGACGTATGCGCATCCCGTTCGGTATCGCACAGATAGGTAAGGCGTTCCGTAACGAGATTGTAGCGCGTCAGTTCATTTTCCGTATGCGTGAATTCGAGCAGATGGAAATGCAGTTCTTCGTGCGTCCCGGTCAGGAACTCGAATGGTTCCAGCGTTGGAAAGAGACACGCTTGCGCTGGCACAAGGCGCTCGGTCTCGGCGACAAAAAGTACCGTTACCATGACCACGAAAAGCTTGCCCACTACGCCAATGCTGCTACCGACATCGAATTTGAGATGCCGTTTGGCTTCAAGGAAGTGGAAGGTATCCACTCACGCACCAACTTCGACTTGTCGCAGCACGAAAAATTCTCCGGCAAGAAGATACAGTACTTCGATCCTGAACTCAACGAAAGCTACGTGCCTTATGTGATCGAAACCTCAATAGGTGTTGACCGCATGTTCCTCTCAGTGCTTTGCAGCTCTTACGAAGAACAGCAGCTTGAAGGAGGCGATACCCGCGTAGTGCTTCACTTGCCGCCGGCATTGGCACCCGTGAAGTGTGCGGTGATGCCGCTCGTGCGCAAGGACGGACTTCCCGAAAAGGCTCGTGAGATTGTCAACGACCTCAAGTTTGACTTCCCCACCCACTATGAGGAAAAAGACTCCATCGGTAAGCGTTACCGCCGTCAGGATGCCATCGGTACTCCTTTCTGCGTGACCGTTGACCATCAGACACTGGAAGACAACACTGTCACCCTGCGTGAACGTGACTCTATGGAGCAAAAACGTGTTCCGGTGGCTGACCTCCATAAGCTCATCCACGATTGTGTGAGCATCAACTCATTGTTACGTAAACTCGGATAAAACTAAGAATATGATAAAAAAAGTTAAATATTTTATGCTGGGCGTTGTTGCCGTCATGGGGCTTTCCTCATGTAACTACAACTCTCTTGTGGACAAACAGCAGACCGTCGACCAGAATTGGGCTGAAGTGGAAAACCAGTATCAGCGCAGAGCCGACCTTATCCCTAACCTGGTTTCGACAGTGAAGGGTTATGCCGCTCATGAAGAAAAAACATTCACCGAGGTTACCGAAGCGCGCTCTAAAGCCACTTCCATAACCATCGACGCTGAAAATCTCAACGAGGAGACTCTTGCTAAGTTCCAGGAAGCGCAGAATCAGCTTACCGGCGCTTTGAAGTCGCTCCTTGCCGTGAGCGAGGCTTATCCTGACCTTAAAGCCAACGAGAATTTCCGTGACCTTCAGGTGCAGCTTGAAGGTACCGAAAACCGCATAGCTACAGCGCGCGGACGTTACACTGAAGCCGTCAAGGACTACAACACATCAATCAAAAAGTTCCCGACCACGATTTATGCCGGATGGTTCGGATTCACTCCTAAACCACAGTTTAAAGCTTCTGAAGGCGCCCAGAGTGCACCTAAAGTAGAATTTTAGTATAAATCGCGTATGAAGAAACCTCTTTGGTTAATGCTGTCGCTTATTGTGGTGGGCATGTTCATGTCGTGCCACAGCGACAACGATAATTGGGAAACTTATAAAGAATGGCGAAATGCCAATGCCGCATGGCTTGAACGTCAGGCTGACTCCACGGTCAACGGAAAGTTGTACTACGAGAGCGTGCGTCCCGAGTACGACAAAGGTCAGTACATCTACATGCATTGGTTCAATGACCGTAACGCCACCAAGAATAATCTCCAGCCTTACTACACCTCCACTGTGGATGTGAAGTACATAGGTTATCTTTATAATGGCGAGCCGTTTGATTCCAGCTACAACAACACTGCCACTTACGGCGATTCATTATTCCGCACTTCGCTCCGAAATGTGATTTCAGGATGGGCTATAGCGCTTCAGGAGATGCATGTGGGCGACTCGGTGGAAGTCATTATACCTTATCAGTCGGCTTACGGAATATCAGGGTACGGTTCTATCGACCCTTACAGCAACTTGAAATTCCGCATTAAACTTGTCGACATCCCGGCATGGGAGATTAAGTGACGAAACATTCAATTTCATTTCTATTATTTGCCCTTGAATAGAAAAAATGTCTACTTCAAGGGCTTTTTTTGTGCATATATTTGGGCAGTAAGAGGATAATTAGTAATTTTAGGAAAAATAAACATATCAAGTCACATGAAACCATTTATGGATGAAAATTTCCTGTTGAACACCAAGACTGCACAGGAATTATATCATAACCATGCGGCACATTTGCCCATCATTGATTACCATTGTCATCTTAACCCTCAGCTGGTGGCTGATGACTATCGTTTTAAATCTATAACCGAGATTTGGCTCGGCGGCGACCACTACAAATGGAGAGCTTTGCGCTCCAATGGCGTGGATGAGCACTTCATCACCGGCGATGCCGACGACTGGGCTAAATTTGAAAAGTGGGCTGAGACAGTGCCTTACACATTCCGCAATCCGCTATATCACTGGACCCACCTGGAACTGCGCACCGCATTCGGTGTCAATAAGCTGCTCAATCCGGTCACTGCGCGGGAGATTTACGAAGAATGCAACGACAAGCTCCTTAATGACCCCTCGATGACAGCGCGTGGACTTATGCGCAAATACCGTGTGGAGACAGTGTGCACCACCGATGACCCTGTGGATTCACTTGAACACCACAAACGCATAGCCGAAAGCGGATTTGAGATAAAAGTGCTTCCCACCTGGCGACCTGATAAAGCCATGGCAGTGGAAAAACCGGAACAATACCGCGCTTACATAGAAAAACTCAGCGAAGTGTCGGGTGTATCGATAACTTCGTTCAATGATCTTGTGGATGCCCTGAAAGTGCGCCATGACTTCTTCGAGTCAATGGGATGCAAGCTTTCCGACCACGGCATCGAGGAATTCTATGCCGTGGACTATACCGATGCTGAAATCAACGACATCTTCAATAAAGTTTACGGCGGAAAGTCGCTGACCGATGAGGAGATACGCAAGTTCAAGAGCGCGATGCTCATGGTGTTCGGCGAGATGGATGCCGATTCAGGTTGGACCCAGCAGTTCCATTACGGCACTATACGTGACAACAACACCAAGATGTTCAAGCTTCTCGGACCCGATACCGGATTTGACTCAATCGGCGAGTTTAACACTGCCAAGTCGTGCGCCAAGTATCTTGATCGGCTGAACAGCCGCGGTAAGCTCACAAAGACCATTCTGTACAATCTTAATCCGAGTGCCAATGAGGTTATGGCTACCATGCTCGGTAACTTCCAGGACGGTTCTGTGGCAGGTAAAATACAGCTTGGCTCGGGATGGTGGTTCAACGACCAGATTGACGGTATGCAACGTCAGATGAATGCGCTCTCGCTTCTCGGGCTTCTGAGCCGTTTTGTGGGTATGCTCACTGACTCCCGCTCATTCCTCTCTTATCCGCGCCATGAATATTTCCGCCGCACATTGTGCAATCTCATAGGTGATGATGTCGAGAACGGCGAAATACCTTATTCCGGGTATGAAGCTGACCGTGTGAAGGCAATGGTGGAGGATATCAGTTATTACAACGCTAAAAATTTCTTTAAATTCTAAATCAAGTATATGAATCCTTCCGCTTCTATTGCCTCCGGAAACACAAACAAGATGACTAACTGGCGATGGGCTATATGCACATTGCTGTTTGTCGCCACTACTATCAACTATCTTGACCGTCAAGTATTGTCGTTGACCTGGAAAGATTTTATTGCGCCGGAATTTCACTGGACTGACACCGACTACGGTGACATTACAAGCTTTTTCTCTATTTTCTATGCCATAGTGAGCCTTTTTGCAGGTAAATTCATCGACTGGATGGGTTCCCGCAAGGGTTATCTATGCGCTATATTTGTATGGTCCGTTGCGGCATGTCTCCATGCCGTGTGCGGATGGGTAACGATGAAAATCGAAGGGTTGGATTCCGTTGAAGCGCTTCGCGCAGTGGAAAGCGGCTCCGCTCTTGCATTATCCATCGCCACAGTGAGTGTGTGGCTCTTCCTCGGTTGCCGCGCTTTCCTTGCCATAGGCGAGGCGGGTAACTTCCCTGCGGCTGTGAAGGTCACCGCCCAGTATTTCCCGAAAAAGGACCGTGCTTATGCTACAGCCATCTTTAACGCCGGAGCTTCGGCCGGCGCGCTTGCCGCTCCCCTTGCCATCCCGGTGCTTGCCAAGGAATACGGTTGGGAAATGGCGTTTGTGATTATCGGTGCGCTTGGTTTTGTGTGGATGTTCTTCTGGAACTTCATGTACCGTCGCCCCGAGGACAGTCCTCATGTCAACAAGGCTGAACTCGACTATATTATGCAGGATGAATCGGGCGAGTCACAGAAAGAGATAAACAAGGAAGAGACCAAGACCATTCCGTTCCTGAAGTGCTTTACTTTCCGCCAGACGTGGGCGTTCATCGCCGGTAAGTTCTTCACTGACGGCGTGTGGTGGTTCTACCTGTTTTGGACTCCGGCTTATTTCTCCGATCAATACGGATTCCCGACTTATACCCCTATGGGGCAAGCTTTGATTTTTGTCCTTTACCTTATTGTGACGCTTGTGTCAGTGTTCGGCGGTTATCTGCCTAAGATTTTTATCGAAAAGCTGAACATGAATCCTTATTCGGGACGTATGCGGGCTATGCTCATTTTTGCGTTCTTCCCCATGCTTGCTCTTCTTGCGCAGCCATTGGGAATGTATTCGGTGTGGTGGCCGTGTATAATAATAGGTCTTGCCGGCGCGGGACACCAGGCATGGAGCGCCAACTTGTATTCGACCATCGGCGATATGTTCCCCAAGTCCACAGTAGCGTCCATTGTAGGTATCGGAACCATGGCGGGCGGTATAAGTTCTTATATGATTAATAAAGGTGCCGGACGGTTGTTTGACTTTGCGGCGCAGCAGGGCGACGCTTTCACCTTCCTTGGATTTGACGGCAAGCCAGCAGGTTATTTTATCGTTTTCTGCATCTGTGCGTTAGGTTATATTGTCGCTTGGAGCATCATGAAGGCTCTTGTGCCGCATTATAAGAAAATCAATATATAGTTTTATGTCCACCGAACAGCTTGACGATATAGACATAGCTATATTACGGGCATTGCAGAATGATTCTCGCTTAACCACACGGCAACTTGCCGCAAAGGTGCATCGTTCGCCCACGCCGGTGTTTGAACGGTTGCGCCGGCTTGAATCGCAAGGTTATATACGCAAATACGTTGCGATACTTGACGCTGACAAGCTTGGCAGAGGCTTTATTGTGTTCTGTCAGGTAAAGCTCAAGCAGATTAACCGAAACAAGGCGACCGAATTTCTTGACAGCATTCTTACCTTCGATGAGGTGACCGAGTGCTACAATGTTTCGGGTGCCTTTGACTATCTTTTGAAGATATATGCACGTTCCATGTCAGCTTACCAGGAGTTTATATTGAATAAGCTCGGAGCTATCGACTCGGTCAGTTCCATAGAGTCGACTTTTGTGATGGCTGAAATGAAACATGAATATTCCATTCCCATCTGATCACTTGTCAGGCGGCGAATCGGGTTGTTTAAAGTCCTTGGTATTCTTGTCAAGCACGGGAATACCTTGGGCTTTCGCTTTTTCTACCGCCTCGGCTATCGTGTCGGGATAAGTGGTATCGGGATCTTTGGGGAATCCGGGGTCGCCTGACACATTGGGGGGAACCATGAAATTGGTGGTGGGATTGTAAGTGAGCGTTTCGGGCGGAGTCGTGCCGTAATAAGGCAAACCTTGGGGCTTGGGATTGCCTATGTTGTTCATTGCGCGTGCTGTCGGTGCCATGAATGCCGACAAGCCGAATGTTGGCGCAATTGCTATAAGATGTTCGAAAATGTCGCTTTGTATGCCTTCAAACATCTCCCATTCTATGGTATTCACGTAGCAATACAGCACCAATGGCACACCTTGCGGTGTTGGTTGCTCTATATAGACCATGCACATGGGCTGTCCCATTGCCACGTAAGGATGCCGGTGAAGGAATAGGGTAGTGTAGGCACGGAACACACCGAGATTGGTGGTAATCGAACCGTTCACTTCAATTCCCTTTGCCGGGTCTTTGAGTGCCGTGGAGTCACCCGCCGCCGCGCTCTTCTGCATGTTTTCTATATATTCTTTCAGATAGGGGATTGATTTCCATGTCTCAAGCATTTCGGGAGTGGTAGGGCACACTGTGGTTACATCCACCAAAAGGGACATTTTTATTTGTCTTCGCCCTCGGTCCTTCATCTTGTTGTAGTTTTGGAACGATGTGGACACAAGCGTATAAGGTGGAAGGGTGATGGTGGTGTTGTCCCAGTTGCGTATGGTTACAGCTGTCAGCGACATGTCAGTGACGATGCCGTTGGCTATAGTTCCCGGCACGGTAATCCAGTCGCCCACATGAAGCATGTCGTTTATGGATAGCTGTATTCCTGCGACAAAACCCAAAATGGAATCCTTGAATATGAGCATCAATGCCGCCGCAAAAGCACCAAGTCCGGCTATTAAAGTCGCCGGGGAGCGGTTTATGACTATTGATATGACTATAATGGCAATAAAAATCCATATAAGTCCTTTCGATACGCTGAGAATACCCATCAACGGAAGGTTGTGCACATTCTCCTTTCGGTTGAAGTTGTTCCATATGATATTGAATATGGCGCATATAGTCCATCCTAAAACTATGGAGAAGTATATCCAAATGCCTCGTTCTATGAGGTTGAGCGTGGCAGGGTCGGTCTCGAAAGCGAACGGAATCAACGCACGGAACACAAGAGGAGGTATTATGTGGCTGCTTTTTACTATTACATCCTGTTTTTTTAGGTCCTGGATGAATGGAGTTTTATGCGAATAGACTATTTTCTGGGTTATGAAAACCACTATGCAGCGGATGCTCCATCCGAAGAACAGTGCGGCTCCAAGCACTATAATCGTATAGAGTATCTCTTCCAGGGTACTTGAATGTTCCACCCCCACGTGCTCCAGAAGTCGGTCAATGGCATCCACTAACCATTGCCCCACTTTATGGGTAGGTATAAGCGCTGTTTTCATATCTCTCGGTTCTTGACTATAAACTCATAACAAATACCGTCATAAAGAGTTGTACATTTTGATGCTTTTGATTACCTTTGTGCCTATGTCAGCATTTTTTAAAAAATATTGGGACTGGTGTCGTAACTATATATCGGTGACGTTTATCATCGTGGTGGCGTTTGTGCTGCTTGTGCTTTTCTTCAATGAGAACTCTATACTTAAGTCCATCGAATATAACAGGACTATAACTGAGCTTAAAGAGGAGATAAAGCAGAACGAGGATACACTTGAATACTATAAACGTCTTAACCACAGTCTTGACACTGATCCTGAAACAATGGAGCGGATTGTACGCGAAAAGTACCACATGCAGCGTGAAAATGAGGACGTTTATGTAATAGAATAATAGAAAATATGGCAAAAAAGATAAATTCTTCGGTATCGGCTATCGGCGTGGTTTACGCCGGATTGATTTTATTATGTATTGGAGTCCTGATGCCTATCGCCGGATTGGGTTATGTGGTGGCACGGTGGATTTTTGCTGCCGGAGCTTTGATAAGCCTTATCGGACGGTTTATGAATCAGTATGACGGGAAGTCCTTGCGCCTGAAGCGTCTTTACCGTATCGAAATGTGGTCCTCAATATTCTTCTGCGTGGCTGCTTTCTTCATGTTTTACCGTGGCGCAGGTCCCACTGACTGGCTTGCGTTCACAATAGCCGGCGGTGCCATTCTTGTGTACACTTCCATTATGATTCCTCGTGTCGCCAAGAAGGAAATGAAGCGATGAACATTTTTCTTCCGGCAGCCAAGTAAGTGTAATTAAGCATTTTATCATTTGATTCTAATTTCGCGGTGTGAAAGGTGCAACCTTTTGCGCTTGTTCCGCATCTAATTTAGAAAAAAGTGATATTATGCTTAAAAGATCTTCAACTATTTTATTTTGCGCTTCAATTGCGCTAATTTCTTCGGCACAGGACGTGTCTGCTGATACCATTGCCAATAAAGAATTGGATGAAGTGGTTATTGAGGCTCCCAAAGTAATACGTAAAGCCGATATGGATGTATTTTATCCTTCGGGCACAGCGGTTGCATATTCCAAGAACGGGATGCAGATGCTCCGTAATCTCATGATTCCCACTATCAGCGTGGATGAGGTGCTTGGTTCGGTCAAGTCAGCGGGACAAAATGTGCAGTTACGCATCAATGGCAGGGTAGCCACTATCGAACAAGTGCAAAGCCTTCTTCCCGAATCAATCAAGAGGGTTGAATGGATTGATAATCCTGGACTTCGTTATAACGGAGCCAATTCGGTGCTGAATTTTATTGTCGCTAATCCTGATGCAGGAGGCTCATTCATGCTTGGCGGGGAACAATCGCTTAACTGCGCATGGGCTCCATGGAATACTTCGCTTAAACTTAACAACGGAAAATCACAGTGGGGACTTTATCTGAACTACAAGTTGACTAACAAGATTGGTTCTACACGTGAATATTACGAAACCTTCACTTATCCTGACGGTCATTCGCTTACCCGGCGTGAAACGCCTGCCGGAGGATACATGGATGACAATTCGGGCTATGCGCAGGTGGACTACAGTTACATTAATCCTGACACTACTGTGGTGTGGGTGGCTTTGCAAGGTTTTCAACGGTGGTCGGCAGCCACGCTCTTTGACGGAATCATGTCGCTTAGTGACGGCACTAATGACATTCATCTTAGGGATTATAATAATGATAAAGGTTTTACGCCGAGTTTTACCGCATATCTTGAGCAGCACTTTGTCCGTAACCAGATACTTGCGGTGGATTTTAACGCTAAGCTTTACGATGGAAAGTCGCTGCACGATTATACTGAACGAAATGCCGGCTCGGATGTGAATTTTACCGATGTGAACACATCCATAAAGGATTTTAACCAAGCTTACGGTATCGAGGCTGATTATATAAAGATGTGGGACCGTTCGCGACTGACTGCCGGAGTGTCCTATAGCGCCAACCGAAATAAATCCACTTACGAGAACTTAGGTGGTGAGGTGTTCCATCAACGGCAGGATAAGGTGTACTTTTTCGGTGAATATTTCCAGCGGAAAAATAATTTCACAGTCACAGCAGGATTGGGCGCGCAGTATACATCATTTAAGTTCCGTGAAACCGGCGAGGGAAGCAATTCCTGGAGCATGCGTCCGCAGTTCACTTTGACTTACAGTAAGACTCAGGCATCACAATTCCGACTTAACTTCGCTTCGTGGCAGAGTGCTCCGTCATTGTCCGAAACTAATATAGCTCCGCAGCAAATCGACGGATTCCAATGGCGAATAGGTAATCCTGATTTAAAGACATCATCATCTTATCAACTTGCGTTGAGCTACAATTATAATTTCCCTCGCATAATGGGTTCGCTTGGAGTAAGGGCATTTACAAGCCCTGATGCCATAACTCCGTTTATTGAATGGCAGGGCGACAAGCTTGTGACTTCCTATGAGAACAGCGACGGGCTGCAGGTCATCTCTTTCTTTGTTTCGCCGCAGGTGGAGATAATTCCGGGGTGGCTGACTGCAAACGGCACTCTTCAATACCGTGCTGAAAGAATGCGCGGAACCGGTTACAAGCATTATAGCCACAACTGGAGCGGCGATGTCATGGCTATGCTCAGGCACTGGGATTTTACCTTTATCGTGCAGTACATGAAAGCTCAGGTCAATCTATGGGGCGAATCACTCAACTGGGGCGAAACTCTTTCAGTGCTGCAGCTTAATTACAATTATAAGAAATGGGAATTCGGAGTAGGGGTTCTTTGTCCGTTCACTAAATACGACAGAGGCAGCCGATCGCTGAATCGCTACAACATAAATGAATCGCACATACGCACCAACATCTGTCCAATGCCGTTTGTCTCAATCAGGTATAACGTGCAGTGGGGCAGGCAAAAGCGCGGCGCAAACAAGCTCGTCAACGCCGATTCCTCAGTCGAGCAGTCGTCCACCGGCGGACGTTAGCTGCATTCAGGGACTGAAATCAGGGCTTATTCCTGATTTCGGTCTCTAATATTTTTGATATCAGAGTGACCTGATACATCATAGCCATATAGGCTTTTATTATTCCGCGTTTGCCGTCACGATATCCTTTCCCCAAGAAATAACTCCGGATGAAGAACCAAATGGGGCGGAACAGCAGTTTTGTGGTGCCATAATGCTTATTGAGCCTTTTGGGAACTTCATAGTCAGTGTAACGGTTCAGCTTGGTTATGCGTGATGATATGTCAGGGTCGTCAAGGTGGATTAAGTACAAGTCCTTGCGTGATGACGGAATTTCAATGACATTTCCTTTAATTTCGGGACGCGCATGAATCACTGGAGGCCAAAATGCATTCTCTTTGCGGAAGAAGCGCAATTGGTAGTCAGGGGTGTCGTTGACGGGTTTCCCGATGAACATATTCCGTCTCGGAATGGCTATAGCATCATTGAATGATTCATCGGCAATAGTCCGGTACAGATAATCGCGCAATGCGTCAGGGACAACCTCGTCAGCATCCACTACAAGCACCCAACTGTTCTGTGCGGAGTGTATTGCGAAGTCGCGTGCCGGTTCGCATATGGTGTAGTCGCCTTTCGGAAATGTCACAACACGGCATCCGTACTTTGATGCTATGTCGACAGTGCTGTCAGTGCTTTCCATGTCGCACACCACAATCTCATCGAATCCGGAGAGTGATTCGAGGGTTTGCGCGAGATATTTTTCAGCGTTGAATGTGTTGATTACTACAGAAATTCTATCTTTAGTCTTATCCATATCCTATTCCACATCATAATTCGCCACAAAGTTAGCAAAAAAGTGCGGAATCGGAAATTTTATGTATATCTGCATTTTCTATTGAAGCGATTGAGGACCTTCGCGGACTACAGCGGGATTGTAGGAGTCAGTGAGGTCTATTATAGCTGACTGAAGGGTCGAGCCTTCTCCACCGTCCACAACAAGGTCCACGGTGTCAGAGTAGCGCAATGCTATTGAGTCCACTTCGGTGGCTTCCTCCGGTTCTTCCCATTGGATAGAAGTGGATAGCAAGGGGTTGCCGAGACGTTCGGCGAGTTGACGTGCTATGGAATTGTCGGGGATGCGCACGCCCACAACCTTTCTGCCTTTGAAAATCTTAGGCAAGGTATGCGCTGCCGGAAGAAGAAACGTAAAAGGTCCCGGCAGATTACGTTTCATTATGGGGAAAGCCCGGTTGTCGACCTTGGCGTATTCCGAAGCCTGCGACATGTCACTGCACACAATGGACAGGTTGGTCTTTTCCGGATTTATGCCTTTAATGGCGCATATGCGCTCTATCGCCCTGTTGTTTAGCGCATCACATCCTATGGCATATAGGGTATCGGTGGGGTAGACAATAATTCCTCCGTCCTTTAAGGTGTCGACGAGCATCTGTATGTAACGCTCGTTAGGGCTTGTGGCATACATTTTTAAGATGTTCATAATCAGAATGGTTTTCGGTATTTATCAGGGTTAGTGTCTTGTAGTATGCTCAGATAGGAGTTGAACCGAGATTCCGCAATGCGGTGGTCCTCGACAGCTTCCGTTACTGCGCAGCCGGGTTCGCCGGTGTGGGTGCAGTCGCTGTAACGGCAGTCATGCGCTATCTTGAAAATCTCAGGGAAGAAATGTCCTATCTCTTCCTTCTTGAAGTCGATGGTGCCGAACCCTTTTATACCGGGGGTGTCGATTATCCATCCGCCTTCAGGAAGCTCAAACATCTCGGAGAATGTTGTTGTGTGCATTCCGGTGTCGTGGGATTCCGAAATGGAAGCAGTGCGCAGTTCCGCTTCAGGGATTATGTCATTTATAATGGTGGATTTCCCCACGCCTGAGTTGCCTGAAAATAACGATACCTGACCTTTAAGACCCTCTTTCAGAGTGTCGATTCCGGTGCCTTCAGTGGCTGAGACTTCTATGACATGGTATCCTATTGACCGATACAGGTAAGCCACTGCATCCAGCAGTTCCCGGTCCTCAGCGTCGTTCAGCAAGTCAACCTTGTTTACGACTATAGTCACGGGCACTTCGTAAGCCTCGGCGGTGGCAAGGAAACGGTCAATGAATGTGAGCGATGTGGTGGGATGGGCAAGAGTCACCACGAGATAAGCCCGGTCGACATTGGCGGCTATTATGTGGGATTCTTTCGACAGATT
>DAAL01000111.1 GCA_001701065.1 Bacteroidales bacterium GP4 | reverse complement strand
AGGGAATGCCTTGGAGGAATATACGAGTTCCTTGAGAAAAAGAAACTTGAGTCCCTTAGAGAACTGGAGATGCCGAGTGTGCCTGACCGCCGCGCCAACACACCGAATGCAGCGCGTCAGCCTGAGGCGCAGGAGCCGTCAGGCAAAGAGCGACGAATAAGCTACACCGAGCAGCGTGAACGTGAAAAAATGGTGAAACGCGCCCAGAAGAAGCTAAAGGAAGCCGAAGAGAACGTGGCGGCGATAGAAGCCGAAATAGCCGCCGTGGAGAAGCGGATAGCTGACGGAGAGGTGGACAATGACATCTTTGAAAGCCATGCCGCTCTGAACAAGAAATTAGAGAATGCTATGAGCCAGTGGGAACTGCTGTCGATAGAACTTGAACAGTTCCAGGCAAATAGCGAAAAATAGCATAATGAACTTAACCAGCAGATAACATGAACGCCGACACAAAAAGAGGAGTGGATCGAGCCAACCTTGACCCTACGGTGGCTCCGCAGACCGATTTCTATAACTATGCATGCGGCGGATGGATGAAAGCCAATCCGCTAAAGCCGGAATATGCCCGTTACGGGACCTTCGATGAGCTTCGGGAGAATAACCGTACACAACTGAGAGAGCTTATTACCAATCTTGACTCGAAGAATGCTCCTTTCGGGTCGATAACTCAGAAGATAGGCGACCTTTACGCTATGGGGCTTGACAGCATACGCCTTAACATAGAGGGCGCGCAGCCCATTGTGGGCGATATTGTAGCCATCAATCAGACTCCAAAGAGTGAGATTATGCCGCTTCTCGGACGAATGAGCGAGATGGGGGCGTTTTTCAGCACAGGCGTGGAGGCTGACATGATGGATTCATCGGTCAATGCCATGTATTGGAGTCAGGGCGGACTGAATCTCGGCGACCGCGACTACTATCTTGAGGACGATGACCGCGCGAAAACTATCCGTGAAGCTTTCCGCGCTTACATAAAGACGATGATGTCACTTGTGGGTTACGATGAGGCGGCTTGTGAACGTGTAGCCGACAATGTCCTTGCCATAGAGACACGTCTTGCTAAGGCGGCTATGACACGGGAGCAATTACGTGACCCGGCAGCCACCTACAATCCCATGCCGATGGCTGCGCTTGCCGAGAAATACCCTAATGTGGATTTTGTGCGGTATTTCCATGAACTTGGCATAGACGGGTTAGGCACTCTCGTGGTGGGGCAGCCCGGTTCCCTTGATGAGATAAACAAGATTCTTGAGGAGGAGTCGGAGCAGGCGTTGCACGATTATATTTCGTTGTGCTACATAAGCACTGCTGCGCCTTATCTGAGCGACGACTTTATCGAGGCAAGTTTCAGGCTGCAGAAAGTCATCTCCGGAATAGAAGAAATTCAGCCGCGGTGGAAACGCTCTCTTTCCGTCCCCAACAGCCTATTAGGCGAAGCCGTGGGACAGCTTTACGTGGAAAAATATTTCCCTCAGTCGTCCAAGGACAAGATGCTTGAACTTGTGGGAAACCTTAAAACCGCTCTCGGCGAACATATAAGTGCGCTTACATGGATGAGCGACACTACCAAGACATTCGCGCTCAAAAAGCTTGACGCATTCACCGTCAAGATAGGGTACCCCGATAAGTGGCGTGACTATACCGGGCTTAATATTGACCCGAAAAAGCCTTATTGGGAGAATGTGCGCGCCGCCATTAAGCATGAGATAGCCTACAACTATTCGCAGTGGGGCAAGCCGGTTGACAAGGAGCAGTGGTATATGCCGCCGCAGACGGTGAACGCCTACTACTCGCCGTTGAGCAACGAGATATGTTTCCCTGCCGGAATACTTCAAGCTCCTTATTTTAATCCTGATGCCGATGCCGCCGAGAACTACGGCGCGATAGGGGTGGTGATAGGGCACGAGATGACCCACGGTTTTGACGATCAGGGAAGCCAGTTTGACAGCAAAGGCAATTTTATGAACTGGTGGACCGATGAGGATAAGAAAAAATTCACCGCGCTCACCGACAAGCTTGCCGACCAATTTGACAAGATAATAGTGTCGGGCGACACCCATGCCAACGGACGTTTCACTCTCGGCGAGAATATTGCTGACCAAGGTGGACTGCGTGTGGCTTACACCGCCTACCATAATTCGCTCGGCGATTCCGAAGGCGAGGTTATAGACGGATTCACCCCTGACCAGAGGTTTTATCTGTCCTACGCCAATGTGTGGGCAGGAAATATACGAGAGGAAGAAATACTGCTGCGCACCAAGACCGACCCTCATTCCCTGGGACGATGGAGAGTCAACGGTACGTTGCGTAACATCGAGCCTTTCCTCAAGGCGTTCGATATAAAAGAGGGTGATAAAATGTATCTTGCTCCGCAGGAGAGAGTAATTATTTGGTAAAGTTATGGACAGTAATGTGACAGAGAGGTTTGCCAAAGCCATGGGCAGAGACCTCAAGGATGTGGAAGCTCTCTTTGAGGGGCTGGGAACAGTGATAAAGGAAAATCTCATAGAAATGAATTCTATAGCTCTTCCCGGATTCGGCACGTTTACTCCCGTGAAGAAGGAGGAGTGCGTTAAGGAAGAGAACGGCAATAAAGTGTTGTATCCTCCGGTGATAACGGTGGAATTTACGTCAAGTGCGCTGTTGAGGCGTAAAATGAGCGAGGAGAAGAATCATGAATAATAAAATTACATTAGCCAAACTCGCATCGGAGTTATCGGCTCCTGCGGAGTGTCGGCATCGCCTTCNNGCAACCGCCGAACAGTTTTTGAAAGTCCTTATTGATGATTTTTCCGACACGATTGCCGACGGAGGTGCTGTGAGAATAGACGGCATAGGTGAATTGAAAGCCGATTCCACCGCCCATGATGTGGCGTGGACTATCGACGCTGACCTGGCGGCTTTGGTCAACGAGCCTTTCTCGGCTTTTGAGCCGGTGGTGCTGGAAACCGGAGTGACTGAGGAGATGCTTGAAGGCGATGCCGACACTCCGCAGGAGCAACCTCTTGTCGCTGAGGATGAGCCGCAGGAGGTAAAAGAGCCGATGACTGAGCCGGAAGCTGAAATCGAAGAGCCTGAGCCTGAGGATGTGCAGCCGCTGCCGGAGCCTGAGTCAGAAACTGAGCCTGAACCCGAACCGGAGCTTGAAGCTGCGGCGGAATCGGAGCCTGAACCTGCCGCTGCGATTGAGCAGCCACAGGAAGCTGTTGAAACGCCTGAAACATCCGAAGAGCCTGAAATGACTCCTGCCGCTATAGAAACCGTGATTCCCGAATATCCCAAAGCCAAGAAACGTAATCCGCTTATCCCTTGGATATTCTTCCTTGTGGGGCTTGTCGCAGGATTGACAATAGGGTATATAGCAGGATTGTGCTGCCATTCTTCCAATTCCGATGAGGTAATGGACGCGGTAGTTGTAGAAGAGCCTGAGCCTAAGGCTGTGACAACGCCTGTGGTAGTCCCTGTTGATTCAACGACTACTAAAACTGCTGGCGACAGCATCGTAGCTGACTCATCGGTCACTGTGGCTGCTGAACCTAAAGCGGAGTCAGTGGTTGTGGACACTGTGACTGCCTCACGTTACCTTACTACACTTTCGCGTAAATATTTCGGCGATTTCCGCTTCTGGATTTACATCTACGAGGAAAACAAGGACAAAATAGAGAATCCTGACCGAATAAAACCCGGAACCGCGGTAGTGATACCTAAAAAAGATAAATATGGAATAAACTCCGAGGACCCTGAAAGCGTTAAAAAGGCTGAAGGCCTCATTAGAGAATATTATAATAACCATAAAAAATGACGTGCTTTTAACATAGTAAAGATTATATAATTTATTTTAACAATCTATGTTAACGGATTAGTTGTTGGAATATTTAAATTTGCGTCATAATTAGCATGTGGAATTATTCCCGTGCGGACGTACTCAACTATATGTAAATAAAACAATACACTTATGAGTGAAACGGTAAACATTAGAGAACTTAATGATTTGGTTGCTGCAAAAAGCGATTTTATTCAACTGATACAGCGGGGGATGGATCAAACCATAGTGGGTCAGAAGCACCTTGTGGATTCCCTCCTCATAGCCTTGTTGTCCAATGGTCATGTGCTGCTTGAAGGCGTTCCTGGTCTTGCGAAGACCCTTGCTATCAAGACTCTTGCGCAAGTCATTGACGCAAAATACAGCCGAATCCAGTTTACCCCCGACTTGTTGCCTGCCGATGTGATAGGTACTATGGTCTATAGCGTCAAGAACGAGCAGTTCCAGGTGAAGAAAGGTCCGATTTTCGCTAATTTCGTGCTTGCCGATGAAATAAACCGTGCTCCGGCTAAAGTTCAGAGCGCACTTCTTGAAGCGATGCAGGAACGCCAGGTGACTATAGGCGACAGCACATTCCCTCTTGACGAGCCTTTCTTGGTGATGGCTACCCAGAACCCTATTGAGCAAGAAGGAACTTATCCTCTTCCCGAAGCGCAGGTGGACCGTTTCTTGCTTAAGGTGGTTATAGGCTATCCTTCCAAAGAGGAAGAAAAGGTGATTATACGTCAAAATATCACAAACGAGCGCAAAGAGATTCGTCCTCTCCTTAAACCCGAGGAGATTCTTGAAGCTCAGAAAGTGTGCGAGAAGATATACATCGACGAAAAGATTGAACGCTACATCGTGGACATTGTTTTCGCTACCCGTTTCCCGTCGGAGTACAATCTCAACGACCTTGTTTCAATCATAGCGTTCGGAGCTTCACCCCGTGCTTCCATCTCGCTTGCCCGCGCCGCACGCAGCTACGCGTTCCTCCGCGGACGTGGTTATGTGGTGCCGGAAGATGTGCGCGCGATAGCTCACGACGTTCTTCGTCACCGTATCGGTCTTACTTACGAGGCTGAAGCCAACAACATTACTCCCGACGAAATTATTTCCTCCATCCTTGACAAGGTTGAAGTGCCCTAATCATTATTTTCCGATTTACTATGGATGCCAACGAGCTTCTTAAAAAGGTAAGGAAAATTGAGATAAAGACTAAAGGTCTATCCCAAAACATATTTGCCGGTGAGTACCACTCGGCATTTAAAGGGCGTGGTATGACTTTTAGCGAGGTGCGCGAGTATCAGTACGGCGACGATATCCGTGACATAGACTGGAATGTCACCGCCCGCCACAATCATCCTTTTATTAAAGTGTATGAGGAGGAGCGTGAGCTTACGGTGATGTTGCTTGTTGATGTGTCGGGAAGCCGCAATTTTGGAGCGGTGGGCGAGGAAAAACGTGAGATGATAGCCGAAATAGCCGCTACTCTTGCTTTCTCGGCAATCCAGAACAATGATAAGATAGGTGTGCTGTTTTTCTCGGACCGAGTGGAGAAATTCATTCCGCCCAAGAAAGGCCGCAAACACATCCTCTTTATAATACGCGAACTCCTTGACTTCTCTCCCGAAAGCCAAGGCACCGATGTGGGGCTTGCCCTGAGGTATATGACTGATGCGCTTAAAAAGCGTACAACCACTTTCATCATATCGGACTTCATCGACGCGCATGATTACTACCAGGCATTGTCCATCGCCAACAACAAGCATGACTTGAATGCCATTCAGGTGTACGACAAGCGCGATGCGCAGCTGCCCGATGTGGGGCTGATGAGAATCACCGACCTTGAGACGGGCGCTGACCGCTGGATTAACACTTCGTCCAAAAAGGTGCGCCAGACATTCAACAAATGGTGGTACGAGCGTCAACAGGCAATGATAGAACGTTTCACACGTTGCCGAGTGGAACATGCTTCCATAGCCACCGATGAGGATTATGTGAAAGCGTTGATGGGGCTTTTTAAAAAGCATGGAGTAAGATAACCGTTTATAATTGATTTTTACTGTAGTTATGATAAAACCTTATTTAATTCGCTTATTTGTCGCACTGATTTCACTTGTCCCGGTGGCGGTAACCGCTGCGGGGCCGATGAAAATTACAGCATCGCTTGACTCCGCTTACATACTGATGGGCAAGCAGACTACTCTGCACCTTGAACTGGTGCAGGATAAGGGAATGCAAGGAGCCTTTCTTAACCATAACGGCGACACGTTGACTTCGACAGTGGAGATAGCCAAGGCATTGAAGCCTGATACCACCGACATAGGCAACAACAGGGAGGAAATCAAGAGGGAAATTGTGATACAGTCGTTCGATTCAGGGCTATACACAATACCTCCGTTCATATATGCGGCAGGAAACGAAACTATTGCTTCAAATCCGTTGACCTTGAAGGTGCTTCCTGTCCCAGTGGATACACTTGCCACAATCCATGACTATGCAGGAGTGGCAAAACCCAATACTAAACTTATCGACTATCTTCCTGACTTCATAGTGGACTACTGGTGGATATATCTTTTAGTGATAGCCGTGGCGGTGATAGTGTTTATAATCGTCATGCTGCGCAAGCGCAATGTCAAGGATATCATCATGCCGAAGAAAAAGCCGATACCTCCGTATCAGATGGCTATCCAGCAGCTCAACAAGCTCAAGGGAGAAAAACTGTGGGAAAACGGACACGAGAAAGAGTATTATACCCGTCTTACCGAAATCCTGCGTATATATCTTGACCGACGCTTCGGTATCAACGCTATGGAGATGACATCGTCACAGATTATGTCGCACATACGCGATAACGAGACAACAAAACCGAGTGTGCCGATGATGAGGCAAATCCTCGAAATAGCCGATTTCGTGAAGTTTGCGAAAGTGCGTCCTTTGCCTGACGACAACGCCAAGGCATTCAGCAACGCCATGCAGTTTGTGGAATCGACCAAACCCGAGGAACCCGCCGAGGAAGAAACTAAAAAAGAAACAAGCTCAGATAAAAAAGACAATAAATAATGCAACTCGCTCATCCTGAATATTTATGGCTCTTTACGATATATGTGCCGCTGATAGCATGGTACATATGGAAGCACCGCAACGCTTTCCCGGCGCTTGAGATTTCTTCCTCCATGCCTTTTGCTTCGTTGAGACGCTCTTTCAAGGAATATCTGCTTCACGGACTGTTCCTGCTGCGTCTTGCCGCGATAGGCTGCGTGATTATAGTGCTTGCGCGTCCGCAGACACGTGACAGCTGGCGCACTTCGTCCACCGAAGGCACCGATATAATACTTGCGCTTGACATATCATCGTCAATGCTTGCCCGCGACTTCAAGCCTGACCGTTTCGAGGCTGCAAAGGATGTAGCCGCAAAGTTTGTGAACGGCAGGGAATCGGATAATATAGGTGTTGTGATTTTTGCCGGAGAGAGCTTTACAGCGGTCCCCATGACAACCGACCGCTCCATGCTCACCAACTATATAAGCGACATAAAGATGGGAATGCTTGAGGACGGCACCGCTATAGGCGACGGCCTTGCCACATCCATCAACCGCATCAAGGACGGCAAAGCTAAATCAAAAAGCATAATACTTATCACCGACGGCACGAACAACACCGGCAACGTGGCTCCGCTTACAGCAGCCGAGATAGCCAAGAAGTACGGCATCAAGGTATATACTATAGGAGTGGGACGTAACGGAACGGCTCCTATGCCTCAGCAGAACTACTACGGTGGGATAGACTATGTGAACATGCCTGTGGTGATAGACGAGGCTACCTTACAGCAGATAGCGAATGCCACCGGCGGACGTTATTTCCGTGCCACCGGCAACACTGTGCTGAAAGATATATTCGCTGAAATAGATCAGCTTGAGAAAACTCAGATGGATGTCAAGCACTTCTCCCACACTGAGGATAACTATATGTTATGGGCGTGGCTTGCGCTGGGACTATTCTTGCTCGAAATCCTGTTGCGCCACACTGTTTTAAGAACAATTCCTTAACTTGCTTTGCCTATGTTCAGTTTCGCTAATCCATATTTACTATATCTGTTGTTCCTTGTCCCTCTTGTGGCATTATTGTTCCTCTTTGCGCAGTGGGCGAGACGACGTAAACTCAAACGTTACGGACAGCTTTCAGTGCTTCAGCATCTGATGCCTGACGCTTCACGTTATAAGCCGTGGCTAAAGCTTGTGCTTCAGCTGGTGGCTATAGCTGCGCTTGTGATAGTGCTTGCACGTCCCCGCGCGGGAGCCAAGGAGGAGATTAGTGAAGTGGAGGGAATAGAAGTCATGATATGCCTTGATGTGTCCAACTCCATGCTTGCATCGTCGACCGATGACCCTAACGGCGTGTCGCGTCTTCAGCGTGCAAAGATGATTCTTGAAAAGCTTATCGACAAGCTTGACAACGACAAGGTGGGACTGATAGTGTTTGCCGGCGACGCTTACACTCAGTTGCCAATAACAAGCGACTTTGTTTCGGCTAAAATGTTCCTCAACAGCATATCCACCGAGATGGTTCCCACTCAGGGCACATCCATAGGCGCGGCAATAGACATGGCTATGCGCTCGTTCACCCCTGACGATGAGATGCAGAAAGCTATCATAGTCATCACCGACGGCGAGAGCTTCGACGACGATCCCATCGCTTCAACCAAGGAGGCTGTGTCGCAAGGCATCCAGGTGGACGTAATAGGGCTTGGCTCGACAAAGGGCGCGCTGATACCGATAGGCTCCAACGGTCAGTTCATGCGTGACGACACGGGCAATCCCGTGACTACACGTCTTGACGAGGAAATGGCTCAGAAGATAGCACAGGCAGGCGAGGGCATCTACGTGCAAGGCGCATCGTCGACTGTGGTTAATGACATTCAGGAGCAGCTTGACACTCTCGCCAAGAGCAGTCTTGAAAAAGTGGTGTACGCTGCAAGCGCCGAACAGTTCCCGGTATTCGGATGGATAGCGTTGGCGTTCCTGATTATCGACATTTTCATGCTTGACCGCAAGGTGGGATGGCTTAAGAAAATTAATTTCTTCAGTAAAAAGAAAGTATGATGAGATTTTTATTTGGCATATTACTCACGTTGCTCGCTGCCGGCTACGTGCAGGGGGCTGATAAAACTCCTGACACATCGACCCGCAAGGAGCGTAATTACATAAGGGAAGGCAATAAGCTTTACGAGGATAAACGCTATGCCGACGCTGAAGTGTCCTACCGCAAGGCTCTTGAAGAGAACGCGGCAAGCCAGACAGCCATGTATGATCTCGCCCTGTCGCTGATACGTCAGTCAGGATCGGCTGACCCTAACAACGGCAATAATCCTCTTGCCGAGGCTCAGTCGCTGCTTCAGAACGTGGCGCAGGCGGCTCAGGATGCAAGCCTTGCCGAAAAAGCTTTCTACAATCTGGGCAATATAGCGTTTAATTCACAGCAGTATGATCAGGCGATAAACATGTACAAGGGCGCGTTGCGCAAGAATCCTGACAATGACGAGGCGCGTGAGAATCTGCGGTTGGCTCAGTTGAAGCGTCAGCAGCAACAGGATCAGCAGAACCAAAACCAGGATCAGGACAAGCAGGATCAACAGGACCAGCAGCAACAACAGCAGCAGGACCAGAACAAAGATGAAAACAAGGACCAGAACCAAGACCAGCAAAATCAGAATCAACAACAAAATAAGGACCAGCAACAGCCGCCTCAGGAACAGCGCGGCAGTATAAGCGACGCTAACGCGGCAAAAATCCTGAAGGCTATGGAGAATGAAGAGAACGCAACCCGCAAGAAGGTGCAGGAAATGAAAGAAAAAGAGAACAACTCTTCACATAGAAACCGCGGTAAACAGTGGTAACATTGACGGTCCGTTTTTAAATAGTGTATTATGATGAAAAAGATGTTTTTGTTGTGTATGTGTGTATTTGCTCTGGCATTCAGCAGTGTCGGAGAAACCACTTTTACAACTATACCTCCGCGTTCGGTGATTGCGGGCAATAAATTCAGTGTCACTTTCCGGCTAAAGGACGGAGAAGGCTCCGGTCTTAAAGCCCCTGACATCAAAGGCTGCACACTGCTTTACGGACCATCAACATCTACCATACAGAATTACTCGTGGACCAACGGCAAATCGTCGTCGTCGCTTACCACTGACTATTCGTTCACTTACCGTGCCGACGAACCGGGCACTTATGTGATAGGGGAGGCGCGTATCACTTCCGGCGGCAAGACCTATACCACAAAATCAGTGTCGTTCACTGTGCTTCCGCCTGACAAAGCCGCGCAGCACGGCGGTGCCACAATTGACGACATATCGTCGCAATCGCCTGAAAAAACAGTGTCGGCTAATGATGTTTTTGTAAGGATAATCCTCAACAAGAGCCATGCTTACGAGCAGGAAGCCATACTTTGCACTATAAAACTGTACACGAAGTACAGTATAAGTTCGTTCATGCCCACCACCAATCCATCCTTCGATGGATTCCTTATCGAGGAGCTTAATCTTCAGCCGCAGCTGAACGAGGTGGAGCATTACAACGGTCAGAATTACATGACAGCGATTCTGAAACAGTGCATAATATTCCCGCAGAAGTCGGGTAAACTTACCATCAATTCGGGAAAATACGATGTCACTGTGGTGCAGCACCAGCGGTTTACCGGATTCTGGGGGGGCACCCGTCCGGTGGAAAGTGAAATCAAGGTAAGCTCCAACTCTGCCTCCATCAACATCACTCCTCTTCCTCAACCTCAGCCCGAAGGCTTCACCGGGGCTGTGGGCAACTTCTCTATCGACAGCCGATTGAGCAGCACGAGCTTTCGCACCAACGAGGCGGCATCGCTCATGTACACAATCAAAGGCACGGGCAATATCAAGTCAATCAAAGAACCTGAAATAGACTTTCCTTCGGAATTTGAGCTTTATACGCCACAAACTGATGTAACGTCACAGGTCACCGGCTCCAATGTGTCGGGTGTCATGACGGTGGATTACACATTTGTGCCGCAGAGTGTTGGAAATTTCAAAATCGGAGCCGACAAGTTCGTTTACTTCAATCCTGAATCCAAGCAATACGTCACACTCACCACTCCTTCCTACGACATAAAAGTGGCTCAGGGAGTCCAAAGCACTTCGTCGGCGGTATTCAACAAGCAGAGCGTGACAAGCAAGAACACTGACATCCTTCACATAAAGATGGGCGATCTCTATCCTGAAAAGACCCACCATTATTACTATAACTCAGTGTGGTATTTTCCGGCATACATTGTGCTGGCTCTGCTGCTTGCGATAGTGATATGGCTTTACGGCAAGCAAGCCAAACTCAACGCCGACCTTCAGGGCCGTAAACTCGCCAATGCGAACAAAGTGGCGAAGAAGCGTCTTAAACTCGCCAAGTCGTTCATGGCATCGCACAATAACGACCGTTTCTACGAAGAACTGTTACGTGCCATGTGGGGTTACCTCAGCGACAAGCTCGGTATTCCGGCATCGCAGCTTACCCGTCAGAACATAGCGGAGCAGCTAAAAGGCTACGGAGCATCGGACTCGCTTGTGGATTCTATCATTCAGGTGATAGACGACTGTGAGATGGCGCGGTACTCGCCTGAAAAGAGCGACGAGCAGATAGAGTCATTGTTCAACAAGGCATCGTCGTCGATGAATGAAATGGAAAATATTAAACATAAACGCTAAACCGGAATAGTCATGACCGCACAACTTAAATATATACTGACTTGTCTGATTCTATTTATAGGAGCGACCGCTTCGGCTGCCACTCTGACCCAGGAAGCTGACTCAGCCTACATGAACGACGAGTATGCCAAGGCACTTGACACATATTTAAAAATTGTGGACAGCGAAGGGACTTCGTCCAATCTATACTATAATATAGGAAACTGTTACTACCGGTTGAATAAACCGGGGATGGCTATACTGTACTATGAGCGCGCTTTGCGTCTTGACCCGTCGAACGATGACGCACGCACCAATCTTGAGTTTGTGAACTCAAAGATTACCGACGAGCTTGGCGACAAAGGTATGTTCATATCCAATACGGTCAATGGATTTGCGCAGCGTTTCCCTGCAAATGACTGGGCGGGGCTGGCGTTGGGCAGTTTTGTGCTGCTGCTTGGTGCGATAGCTCTATATTTCTTCGCAAGCAGCATTCCTCTCCGTAAAACCGGATTCTTCGGCGCGATAGTGCTGTTGCTGATTTGCGTATTCGCCAATATCTGCGCTTCCATAGCCACCCGCTATTCCACCTCCAGCGACGAGGCAGTGATAGTGGAGCCGTCGACGCTGTTGAGCACATCGCCCCGCGCGCCCAAGGACCGCAGCGAGGAAGCTCTATTGCTCCACGAGGGGACTAAGGTCACCATTCTTGACTCGGTTTCGAGCCGTCAGGATTCAGTTGTGGTGAAGTGGTACGATGTGAAGGTCGACAACCATAACCGCGCATGGATAAAAGGCGCTGATATTGAGCGTATTTGACAAATGTATGTTTTAAAACATATGAAATTTGTTGCATAAAATTTGTTTCTCTCGTGCGAAAATCCTAATTTTAACGAAAACAAATTTAAAAGCAATTATTAACTAATTAAAACGATAAATATCATGCCTAAAACAATTTCTTTTAACGAACTCCGTCGCATCAAAGACAGTTTGCCCGATGGTTCTATGCACAAAATCGCCGATCAACTTAACTGCACAGTACAAACTGTACGCAACTACTTCGGTGGCAGCAACTATCAGTTTGGACAGAATTGTGGAGTGCATATCGAGCCGGGCCCCGATGGCGGTATTGTAGTGCTTGATGACACTGTTATCTACGACATGGCTATAGCCATTCTTGAAGAACAGAATGCTGAAAAATAAATTTCAAGGTTCTCGAATCCTGTTGCGTCATTATGGAGAATGATAGGCTCATAACTATTGCTATACACACTTACGACCGCGCCGTGCAGCTGAAAAATCTGCTTGAGAGCGAGGGCGTTCATGCTGTGTTGCATAATGTGAACTTGAGCGTGCCTATTGTCTCCAGCGGAGTGAGGGTACGCATTCATGAGTTTGACCTTCCGAGAGCACTCAGGATTATAGAGACAACTGAAATTTTTAAGCCGGATAGCGCTGAAGTCGACGGTGAATCCAAGGAAGTGGTGTTAGTGCCCGTTGACTTCAGCGATTATTCATTTAAGGCATGTGAAGTGGCGTTTCACATAGCCCACAAGCATAGCGCCGAAATCAAGCTGCTTCACACATTTCTGGATCCCTACATGACCTCCAATGTGCAGCTTGACGATACCATGGAATACGAAAGCACCCTTGAGGATGCCGTTATGGAGCAGAATCTTGTGAAAGAGGCACGTAGCCTGATGAATTCGTTTATCCGAAAGATAAAGAACAAGATCAAGAACGGTGAACTTCCTGCGGTAAAATTCTCGTTTGAAATCATAGAAGGACTTCCTGAAGAGGTAATCACTGAATACTCCAAACATAACAAGCCGGAATTGATAGTGATGGGCACACGCGGCGCAAGCAAGAAGGAGAAAGAGCTTATAGGCAGCGTGACCGCCGAAGTTCTGGATTCTTGCCGCTCGACGGTGTTTACCGTGCCCGAGTCGATGGACACTGTGGCTATCGATCATCTCAGCCATGCTGTGTTCTTCAGCAATCTTGAACAGGAGGATATACTTG
This sequence comes from Bacteroidales bacterium GP4, assembly GCA_001701065.1. Lineage (GTDB taxonomy): Bacteria > Bacteroidota > Bacteroidia > Bacteroidales > Muribaculaceae > Muribaculum. The sequence goes on along the minus strand of DAAL01000111.1, from coordinate 2,543 downwards.
CTCTTGACGAATTGTACCGTATTTTCCCCACTGAGAAGCTGAAAGTCACCATAGTAAGCATTCCGAGAAAGAAACGCCCCAAGCTCACAGGGACACCTTCGCGGCTTGTGGAATACGGCACAGTGCATTATCCTCGATTCACGTTTGCCTCGGCTCAGCTTACCATGAAGAATATTCTGGATGACTTCGCTATCCTTGCCGAGGAAACCAGTATCGACCTGATAGTGGTGCCTAATAAGAAAAAGAATGTGTTTGCCCGGTTATTCAATCCATCGGTGGCTCACAGGTTGCTTTTCCATTCTGACATTCCTATGATTGTAATTCCTGTGTAATTACGTGTTTTTATCAGCTTTGAAAGTTGATTTATTGATATTTTTTTACGAAATTTGCATTCGATTTAGTGGATTGTCGGCTGATTCGTTTTATCGGCTCGATAATTCTGCGTAAACTATAGTTGATTAACTAATTATCATTTAATATATTGTTACAATGAAGAAGAGTGCACTTCAAAAAGCTCGTGCAGCTTACCAACCCAAATTACCTATCGTCCTCACCGGCGCAGTTAAGGCAGTGGAAGGAAAACCTACTCAATCAGTAGCTGACCAGGAGGATATTAAGAAATTGTTCCCCAACACCTATGGTCTTCCTGAAATCCATTTTGAAAAAGATGCTAATCCCGCAAAAGGTGAAGCTTTCAATGTGGGTGTAATTCTTTCCGGCGGACAAGCCCCCGGCGGACACAATGTAATAAGCGGTCTTTTTGACGGAATCAAGAAAATCAATCGTAACAGCAAACTATACGGATTCCTTATGGGACCTGGCGGATTTGTTGACCACCAGTATGTAGAACTTACATCAGCTATCATCGATGACTACCGTAACACAGGCGGTTTTGACATCATCGGTTCAGGCCGTACAAAACTTGAGACAAAGGCTCAGTTTGACAAAGGTCTTGAAATTTTGAAGCAGCTTGACATCAAGGCTCTCGTGATTATCGGCGGCGACGACTCCAACACCAATGCGGCTATCCTTGCTGAATATTATAAGGAAATCAATGCAGGCGTTCAGGTGATAGGTTGCCCGAAGACTATCGACGGTGACTTGAAGAACGACATGATCGAAACTTCATTCGGATTTGACACCGCCACCAAGGTTTACAGCGAAGTTATCGGTAACATCCAGCGTGACTGTAACTCATCTAAGAAATATTGGCACTTCATCAAGCTTATGGGCCGTTCGGCAAGCCATATCGCTCTTGAATGCGCACTTCAGTGCCAGCCTAACGTTTGTATCATCTCAGAGGAGGTTGAAGCAAAGAACCAGACTCTTAACGATATCGTAAATTCTATAGCTGAAGTAGTTGCCGCACGTGCAGCTAAAGGCTGTAACTTCGGTACAGTGCTTATCCCTGAGGGACTTATCGAGTTTATACCCGCGATGAAGGCTCTTATAGGCGAGCTAAATGATCTTCTTGCCGCCAACGCTGAGGAATTCGCTGCTGTAGATCGCCAAAATCAGCTTAGTTGGATCGCTGACCGTCTTTCCGACGAGAATTCAGCTATCTTTACTTCGCTTCCCGACGGTGTGGCTCGTCAGTTGTGTCTTGACCGTGACCCCCACGGCAATGTACAGGTGTCGCTTATTGAAACCGAGAAACTTCTCGGCGAAATGGTTGCACGCCGCTTGAACGACTTGAAGTCCAACGGACTCTATGTGGGCAAGTTCGCTACCATGTTCCACTTCTTCGGTTACGAAGGACGTTGCGCCGATCCGTCCAACTTTGACGCTGACTACTGCTACGCTCTCGGCTTCAACGCAGCATGCCTTATCAATTCAGGTGTGACCGGCTACATGTCGAGCGTCCGCGGTCTTACCAAACCTTCAGTACAGTGGACCACCGGCGGTATACCCATCACTATGATGATGAACATGGAACGTCGCCACGGAGCTATGAAGCCCGTTATACAAAAAGCTCTTGTACGTCTTGACGGCGCACCTTTCCTTAAATTCGCAAAACAGCGTGAAGGATGGGCTATCAACACTGACTTCGTATATCCCGGTCCTATCCAGTACTTCGGTCCGGCTGAAGTGTGCGATCAGCCTTCACTTACTCTTAAGTACGAACACGAAGGAGTTTTCAAATAAAGAAAAATAACCCGAATCTCAGCTTGCAGGGTCGCCTCGGGGGAGCAATTCCGCTCTCAGGCGACCTTTTTTGTTTGTGTTTATTTCAGGCGGCGCAGGGGGTGGGATGTTACGCCGTTGAAGATGGAAAAATGCGGTTATGCCGTGTCAGAGGGGGCTACAGAGGGGTTGTGTTACATGGATAAAGATATTTGTTACATTGAAGGGCGGTTGTGAATCATAACAAAAGGTTTGCGTTACATAATGTATAGCCGGTTTAGTGAAGGTTATTTAACTTTGCGTACAGTTAACATTGATAATTTAACCTAATATTTGCAATGAGCATAAAACACTTTGCCGGTTATGTAATTTCATCCATTGTCGCAATGACGATAGGCTGCGGCTCCTTCACGGGGGTT
>DAAL01000047.1 GCA_001701065.1 Bacteroidales bacterium GP4 | reverse complement strand
TCGCCCGGGTGTCCTTGTTTATACCCATTTTTTAGATTTGTTAATATTTTATTTTGATTTTAGCAAATAATTATTAACTTTGTGTTTTAGAAATCTCAACAGTTTCTAAACGGTGGGCCGCCGGCTTTTGTCGGGACTTGGCAGTTTCACTTTATTTATAGCTAAAATTATTATAAATGGCTGTATAGAGTCCCTGCAGCCATCCAATAATTATCATTATGAAAAAGATTGCTATGCGTCTTGCTATTGCATGTGTTGCTTTAGTTGGTTTTTCAGGTTGTGCAGTGTTGAATACCCAGGCAGGTATGGGTTGGGCTTATACTGATGTCCAGGAACCGGCTGCTGTTACTTCTAATGCTCGTGGATCAAAAGTAGGTACTGCTGAAGCTACCAATATTCTTGGTCTTGTAGCTATGGGTGACGCTTCAGTTCAGACTGCTGCTCGTAATGCAGGTATCACTAAAATCAGCCATGTTGACTACAAGAAAACCAGCATCATCGGTGTTTATGGTAAAGTTATAACCGTGGTTTACGGTGAATAATTAAATCTCTCATGAAAGTGCCGGGCTTTGTGACTATGGTCCGGCACTTATTTTATATAAAGATGAAAAATATTACTTTTCTGTTGATTTTCCTTGTCAGTGCGCCTTTCTTTATGGCTGCACAGGACATGAGTAAATTCTATATAAGTTCACCGCGGGCTGACGGAATTCTTTATTTCGTAATGCCGCAGAAAATGCCCTATGAGAAAAAACAATCTAATCCTCGGAAAGAATTGTCTTATGACTTTACGTTTGTTGACGAGGATTCAGTGACGATGCTTGCCACAATCACTTCAGCGGAAGCCTTTGTGCCGGCAGCAATAAAGATTACTGCTGATAATAACGAGGTGGAATGTCCGGTATCGCTTCTGTTCTGTGACCCCGAGAAGTCCCATTGGGTTACGAGAGTGAAATGTACTATGTCCTATGACCAATGGACTAAGATTGTGCAGAGCAATTCTTCTCCTCGCTTTGATTTTGTTAATGACGATTCCGGCATTGTTTATTACTATTCAAGCAAAGACTGGCGAAAACTACGTGAGAAATATGTAAAACTATTGACAACGGTCAAACTAAACAATAAAAAATGATAATGCGACACTGCATTATCATTTTTTATTGAAGGTATGTCAAAATTGATATACCTTCTAAACAACCTTTAACCTTGAAATTATACCATCTATTCAAATGCCGGATAACCGGGATTCTGTGTGTATTTGCCCATCGAGAAATTATATTGTGCCACAGGGATTGGGTAATATTCCTCGCCGGGTTTGAATGTCGCGTTCTGATAGTAGATGCGAGTATCTTTTTCGGCTTCGAAATATGCAGTCATAGTCTCTTTCGCTATGCCCCAGCGCACAAGGTCGAAGTAACGTTCTCCTTCAAGTGCTTTTTCAAGACGCATTTCGGTGCGCAATGCCTGACGTGCGTAATCCTGATTCCACACTGATGCAGGATAAAGACCGATTTTATAGTTGGCGGCATCTTTTGACGGATCGTTGAAATCCTTTACATAAGCACTCTTCATTGCGCGTTCACGCACACGGTTGATAAGATTGCGTGCTTCGTCAAGATTTTCACCAAGTTCAATCAACGCTTCGGCTTTGTAAAGAAGCAGGTCGGCGTAACGGATGATTTGCCAGTTAAGCTGTGATGCCCCCCAAGGCCATCCCTGATACATGTCGGGCGATTCGGGCGAAACCCAGAAACGTTTTGCGCAGTTATGACCGTAAACACCGCGGTCACGAACCCATGATTGGCAAGGGGTTTGTTTGTAGGTCTTATATGTGATTGTAGGTCTACCCACCACAAAGTCAAGACGCGGGTCGACTGTCGGTTCGGTATTGGACAAAGTCTGATGTTCATCGTCGATGAATGTCACTACCGCATAGTCAGGGCGCGACTGATAGTTGAACACCGGCAGTCCATTGACATCGGTCTGATAAGCGTTGATCAAGTCCTGGGAGGGGAGGAAGAAACCGTCGCCATGGTAGGGGCTATTGCCGCCGGGAGAGTTGAGAAGGTTGCTCCAGTTCACACGTCCGGCATCCCCTGAACCGTCACCCATTGAATATTGCACGGCAAATACCGATTCCGCGCCGTTTTCGTTGGCTATAAGGTCAAGACCCTGGAAGTCCGGGAGCAAGTCATAACCCTGCACCTTGTCTATTAATGAAACGACTTCTTTAAGCAAAGTCTTGTTGATATTTACCACGGCATGAGTCTGCGGGTCCTGCTCATAAGCTTGATATAGTCTTACTTTGGCTGCATAAGCGAGAGCAATGTTACGGTTGATTCTGCCTACGAGGTCTTGACGTTCGGGAAGATTTTCAGCTGCGTCCAGAAGCTCATTTGCTATTCTATCCAAGTGCTCTTCACGTGTAAACTCATCGTTAGGCACATTCACATACTCTGTTTCGGGAAGATTCTCATCCATGTAAGGAACTTTGTTGAACAGGCGCACAAGTTCAAAATAGAAGTGAGAGCGCAGAACTTTCATTTCGGCTATACGCGAGGCTTTCGCCGGCACAGCTTCTTCGTCAGCTTTGTTAAGCACTCGGAGAGCTGCATTGCAACGTGAAATCTGGCTGTACAGATTGAACCATTTGCCGTCGATGTTGCCGTTGTTGGACTGCACTTGGAATGTTTCCATCGCATGTATGTCCCAAAGGTCACCTTCACCACCTCCGCCTTTGTAGGCATTGTCGGCGCGTACTTCGCCGAAGCTCCAGTTGGTTGTAGGACGTACCCAGGGATCGCCTTGTTCATTGGTGAATCCGAACAGACCGGCGTAAGCTGAGTTTACAAGAAGGTCAATCGCCTCCTGTGAGTTCATCACACCTTCCGACAGGCTTCCCTGCGGCTTGTTTTCAAGAAAGTCGTCGCTGCATGATGCAAGTGATAAAGCGCAAAGCGAAGTATATAATATATGTTTTAGTGTCATAGTTGTTTATCGTGTTTAATGAGTTTATTGAATTTAGAAACCGAATTGCACGCCGAGTGTAAACTGACGGGGAAGTGCGTAAGGATATCCGAGTCCTTCAGGATCGGCACCTGAGTAATTGGTGATAGTGAACAGATTCTGAGCCTGGAAGTATACGCGGGCATTCTTTAAATAAAGTTTGCTTTGGATGTTTTCCGGGAGAGTGTATCCGAGAGTCAGAGTCTTCATGCGCAGGAATGAACCGTTCTCGATGTGGAATTCTGACACTTCGTGCTCGTTATTGCTGTTGTTGGTGGTAGGCGCGGGAGTGTTGGAATTGTACACGCCGGTATTCAGGAATTCGTCATAAGCTGCCGCTGCTCCAAGAAGACGGTTTCCGTGGTTACCGTTCCAGCACTGGAACAAGTCAGTATAGTACTTGGAATTGTTGAATGCGTCGCGGATAATCGACGAGAAGAATATTGATAGGTCAAAACCCTTGTAGTTGGCACCGAGATTAAGACCAAATTGAGCTTTCGGCAGGTCACATCCCAGCCATGTGCGGTCATTGTAGTTTATTTTGCCGTCACCGTTAGCATCGACGTAGCGTATACGTCCCACTCCGGGCTGTCCGAATTCCACCTGGTACTCTTGGTTGTATTCGTCCACTTCAGCCTGTGTCTTGAACACTCCGGCTGTTTTGAATCCCATCCAAGAGCCGATCGACTGCCCCACAAGTGAGTGTCCGGCGTAACCGCCACCGTAGGAGTAATAGATTTCGTCAAGAAGGTCGGTAACTTTGTTCTTTGACACTGTGAAGTTGAACCCTATGTCGTAGCTGAAATCTTTGTTGACATTTGTGCGCCAGTTAATCTGACCTTCAAAACCGCGGTTAGTCATTTCACCGCCGTTGTACCAGCAGTAACCGCCTTCACCAATAGTTGCGATATAGGGTTTTTCCACAAGCATGTCCTTTGTTTCTTTGTAGAAATAGTCAAGTGACACGGTAAGACGGTTGTTGAAGAATCCTGCATCCACACCCACATTGGTCTGGTAAGTCTTTTCCCATTTCAAGTCAGGGTTAGTGGTTCTGATGCGGTAAGCACCGGGTGAAAGTGTTACGCCGTCGCCGTTCATATTGTAGGAACCACGGTCAAGGCTCATAAGATATTTTGCATAGAATGCTTCATTGTCGATCAAGTCGTTACCGTTGATACCCCATGAACCGCGCAGTTTCAGGTAGGAAAGCCAAGAGCGGGTGCCTTCCATGAAATTTTCCTGTGAGATGCGCCATCCAGCCGATACCGAGGGGAACCAGTCGTAGTTGTGGTCCTTTGACAGGCGTGACGATGCGTCGCGGCGTATAGTGAAAGAGAGTAGGTACTTGTTGTCGTAAGTGTAGTTGATTTTCCCGAATCCCGAGAACATCGAGTAGTTGGAAGCTCCTGCGCCCACATTTTTATTGGCTGTGGTGTTGCCGAGGTAAATGTAATTGGGATCTTCTATTTCAAGACCGGTTCCGTAGCCGAAGAAACTTTCGTAGTGGTAATGTTTTGATTCCACACCGGCGAGAGCCATGATGGAGTTTTTGCCGAAGTCAATGTTGTATTGCGCAGTGTTGGTCCACACCCAGTCAACGTTTTTAGCGGTTGATTGAGTAAGTTTGTTTACTTCGTCACGCAGCCACTTCGGTTCAAAGGTTTTGTTGGTTTCGTTGTAGTAGTTTATACCGAAGTTAGTCTTTATGATAAGATTCTTAATCGGTTCCACTTGAAGATAAGCGTTTCCGAACACACGCCAATACTCGTGCTTGTTGTTCTCGTTGTTGCGGATAAGACGCATCATGTTAGGCGCATCGCCGAGAATATCGTTGATTTGGTCATTATATTCGCCGGTTACGTCATATACAGCTTTGGCAGGATGCTGTTTTACTGCATTTTCTTCCGCTCCGTCGGGCATGTAGTGGGCGCGCCACCAGTTCACAGCCACATTACCTCCTGCTTTTAGGCGGTTGTTGATAAATCCGTAGTCGGAGCTGAATCGTGAGTTCATTCGTTGGAAGTCGGAGCCTTTTACGATACCGTCATGGTCAAGCCAGCTTAACGAGAGTGAGGATGAACCGTTGTCAGTGCCTCGCGAAAGTCCTATTGTGTAAGTCTGCATCAATGCCCGGCGGTGTATTTCATCCTCCCAGTCAGTGTTCTGCGGCAAAACATCCTCGCCGTTGAGATTTTTGTAAGTCTGCAGCTTGGGTGTCGCGCCGTTTCCGTATATGGCTGAAGACGGAGTGGCACCGTTGTGGGCATATTTGTAAGCTGACCAGTACACAGTGCCCCATTCGTCGGCGTTGAGCAAGTCAAGTCCCTTGTTGTAAGTCTGGAGTGTGAGTGTGGCATCGAAAGTTATATGTGATTCGCCTTTCTTTGCGCGTTTAGTGGTGATGATGATGACACCGTTGGCGGCTTGCGCACCGTATATTGAAGCCGATGCTGCATCTTTGAGCACCTGAATTGATTCCACGTCGTTGGAATTAAGTATGGTGCCGGGATTTTCACGTGTCATCACGCCATCTATTACGTAAAGCGGTCCATTGGCATCGCCGCGGAATGACGAGGCACCGCGGATGGAAGTGCCTGTGCTGAGACCGCCGGGAGTACCGTCGGTGGTTATGGTCATACCCGGTACACGTCCTTGAAGCGATTGAATGACGTTGCCTGTTGGGGTGTCAGCCACATCTTTCATCTTCACTACGGAAACAGATCCGGTAAGGTCCGATTTCTTCTCTGAAGAATAACCCACCACTACTACTTCGTCAAGAAGTTCGGAATCTTCAACGAGCGAAATCACCATTGTGGGTTCGGCTTTTAGTTTTTGGGTTTGATAGCCCACATAAGATACCGTTATAAAGGAATTTTCGGAAACCGTCAATTCAAAGTTTCCGTCAAGATCAGTTGCAACACCTGCTGCCGGATTAGAAACCGGAACGACAGTCGCTCCAATGAGTGGTTCACCATCGGTTTTAGATAGCACTGTCCCATGCACTGTGATGTTCTGGGCGTGGATAGTAATTGATGAAACAAACATCATTATCCACATAAGGTAATTTTTAATGTTCATGTTATTACGTTTAATGTTAATGATTGCTTAGTTAGGTTTGCGGTACAAAGTTACGGTGAACGATAATGCTTTTATAAAAGGAGTGTTTCTTTGGATGCAATAAAAATAACAATGAAACAATAGCATTACACTATGAAACATTTGTTGCAAACGTCTAACTGCGGCTCATGCAACCATTTGTGTCAGATATAAGGATTCAGCAGATATAAGGCATGTTTATTTATACGATATTTTCGATGTGCGGTTCTGGACCTCAGCCGGTAGTTCGCCGTAATACTCCTTGAAGCATTTGGAGAAATAGGACGGCGAGGCAAATCCCACTTTGTAGCCCACTTCGGCAACGGTGCTTTCAGTGGATGTGAGAAGTTGATAAGCTTTTTTGAGTCGGATTATTCGCAGAAGTTCATTTGGCGAGTAATTGGTGAGCGCTTTAATCTTGCGGTAGAACTGGACGCGGCTCAGTCCTAATCGTGAGCCTATCTCCTCAATGCTCAATTCGGAATTGGAAATTTCGGACTCCACTATTTCCTCAAACCGTGTGTAGAATTCATTGTCTATGTCCATGGCTTTAGGTTGGGCGGAGCTTTTTGCGGGCTTATTGACTTTATTGTCGGAGCGGGTCAGTGAAGTTATGCGCTTGCGATTGTCTATCAGCGACTTGCATCTTGCGGCAAGCATCTGTGAGTTGAACGGCTTGGCAAGATACCCGTCAGCACCGTTTTCATAGCCTTCGATGCGTTGTTCGTCAAGCGAACAGGCGGTCAGCATCAAGATGGGTATGTGCGAAGTGGTTGTCTCCTTTTTCAGCAGGCTGCAGCATTCCATACCGTTCATTCCCGGCATCATGACATCGCATATTATCAGGTCAGGGATATACTTTGACGCTAATTTTATGCCTTGTTTTCCGTTGGAAGCCTCAATCACAGTGTATTCGGTTCCAAGCAGATTCTTCACAAGGGTGCGTATGTCGGTTGTGTCGTCAATAACGAGCACATAGGGTTTGCCCTCTTCCGTCACAGGCGCGTCGTCGTTTACCTCGCCAAGCTCTTCAGTCACTGCGTCACCGCTTATGATTGGGTCGCATGTCATGACATTTTCGCTTATGTGCATGATGGGCACTGTGACAGTGAACACTGTGCCTTCGCCAAGTGCGCTTTTCACGGTTATATCCCCGTTATGGAGATTGGTAAACGCTTTGGCAAGCGCAAGCCCTATGCCTGAGCCGCCGGGACGCACTTTGTCGGCTTGGTAAAAGCGTTCAAAGATGCGTGATATGTCCTTTTCTGACATTCCTTTGCCGGTGTCGCTGATGGTCATTACCAGATTTTCATCGACAATGGTGGCTGTCGCCGTGATTTTTCCGTTGGAAGGAGTGTTTTTGAACGCATTTGACATGAGATTGAAGAAGATGCGCTCCATTTTCTCAGTGTCGATAGCCATGTGGGTATCATGCGGCAAGTTTAGCTCCACATTGAAATGAACGTGGTTTTTCAACGCCAATGGTTTAAAAGCATCGCTCCATTCAAGGATGCTGTCGCATATGTTCACTTCGGTCAGGTCCAGTTTCAGTTTTCCGTTCTCGTATTTTCGGAAATCGAGAATCTGATTGATAAGGCGCATTAGTATCTTTACGTTCTTATCGGCAAGCTTCATGTACACTTTCTGCTCCGGAGTGAGGTTTGAAGCGTCCTTCAGTTGCGATATTGGTTCAGCTATCAGCGTCAGAGGCGTTCTCAGGTCATGGGAAACATTGGTGAAGAACACCAGCTTGGCTTGTGTGGCTTCTTTAAGCTGATGGTTGAGACTCACCAGTTCGTCAGGTTGCTGCGTGAGTTGTTCGTTTTGCCGGCTGAGGAGCCGTTGGTGGCGTTTCCTTATCCAGAATACCCTCAGCAGCATAAATATAATTCCAGCCGAAAGTATAAGCACCGCAATGATGGCATAGAGCAGCATGGTCTGTTCGATATGCTTATTGGTGTATTCGTCCACTCTATCCTTAAGGAATGTCACTTTATCGGCTTCATTCTGCAATGAGCCTGACAGGAGTTGCAGTATCTCGGCATTGGTGGAGTCCACCGGCATAGCCGATGACAGGATTATATTGTCTTGGTAAGGCTTGTTTTTCAGAATCTTTAAAGCTGTCTCTATCAGTTCTTTCCCTCCGGTGGGATAAAGGAACGTGGCATCAATCACGCCGTCAGCTACCGCCTTGATTCCCACGTTAGCCACTGCGTCTATTCCCACTATGGTTATATCCTTAATCCCCAATCGGTCAGCCGCTTCCCTTGCGGCTATAGCCATTCGGTCGTTTTGGGCGAATATAGCATCGGCATCGGGATATATCTTTAACAGGGAATCAGCCAGAACCGATGCTCTCTCAGAGGTCCAGTCGCCGTCGGCGGTTGCAATCAACGACAATCCCGGATGCTTTTCCAGTGACTTCATGAATCCTTCGTGCCGTTCCACCGCCGGAGTCGATCCGAGCAGTCCCTTTATTTCGATAATCTTTCCTTCGCCGCTCATTCTTGCCGCCAGATAATCGCCCACGTTCTTTCCCAATAGGGCATTGTCGGCTCCAAGATAGGCGGTATAGCATTTTTCATTGATGTTTCGGTCGAAAATGATGGTGGGAATGCCTTTCTCCGCCGCTTCTTTTATAATAGGTGTAAGCGCTTCCGCTTCGATGGGAGAAGCGATGATTATGTCGTAGTCCTCGTCGATGAACCGTTGGATATCGTCAATCTGCTTGCCTATGTTATCGTAAGCCGAAACGATGTCGGCAGTGGCTTCGTTGTGTGTGAGCAGTTCGCGGTTTATTTCATCATTAAGTTTTTCCCGCCAGTCATCATAGCTGCATTGCGATACTCCTATACGGTACTGTTCTTTCTTCGAGCATCCGCAGCACAATAGCATGGCGGCAATAATGAGTGATAATAAAGAAATGGTTGCTTTCATAATAGCGGTTGATTCAGGTTAGATTAAATCAGTTCTTATTACGAATGCAAATTTACTGCTTTTTTTTGAAATCTGCATCCATATAATCCTATTAAATAACGTGTTATGATGCAACGGATGTTACATTCTATACAAAATTTGTTACACTGCGATACACGAGAATTGGCAAAACTTTATTATTTTTTTCATCCAACAGCACAATCATGGAATGAGGTAGAGGCTGTTTTCTTCATTTTGATACGCTCTCTTATTTTTTGCCGGTAATGGATTGGCTGGATATAATTATGAGAGTTCAAAAGAGAGGGAATCGGTCATGTAATTTCATGTAATGGATTGGCGATTATTTGTGAGGGTGTAATCGGATGTGGAGAGAATTGGGTTGAATACCAGATTGTTATATTTGGATGTCTCATATACGTCTCATGTAAATACAAATAAAGCGTTTTTGAAGGCTATAAAAGTGATGAACACTTTTTGAATTGCCAAACTTTTTGTTCAAAAAAATGGGCTTGTTCATTAATTTTGAACATAGGCGGATTATTGAACATGAATCGTAATATGAATACGAATCGTAATATGAATACGAAATGTAATAGAAATCGGGTGCTTCTTTAAATCACAGAGGGCAATGGATCGATGACTATTTGTGATGTAATTGGTTGGTGATTGATGTGATGTGTGGGATTGGGGGGAGTTGTGATGCAATGGATGTTACATTGTGTGCAAAATTTGTTACGGTGAAACATGATTTATGCTATATGAAACAATTCTTTGGAAATTATACAGTATATTAGCATAACTTTGCGTCGGGTTCCGGAACTAACGGACTCAACTAAACAAACCGCTTATTTAACCGAATAAAAAATACGACATGAAAAGAATGCTTAAGACATCAATGTGCATCTTGGGAATGACCTGCGCAGTCAGTTCCTTTGCATCGACAGGGATTGAATTGCTCCATCAAGGGGCAAACTCCACAATCGCCAAGATCAAAGGCAAATCCCATTACGTTCTTCTCCCGATTGAGGAAAAAGCTCCTATAACAGAGATATTCGTCCTTAAAAACGGCGAACGTGCCCGGAAAATTAATGTGATGCTCGCCAATAACCGCGTGGACTATTATGTGCCGCTGGACATCACGCCTTACGCCAGCGACAGCCTTGTGCTGGACATTCGCAGTAATAACGACCGCCATAGCCTGAGGGAAGCATCGGATGCCGTGTGGAACAGAGAAATGAAGCTGTCCGATACTTTCGACGTTTCCAACAAGGAAAAGTACCGTCCGGCATTCCATCACACACCGTTGTACGGATGGATGAACGATCCCAACGGCATGTTCTATAAGGATGGAGTATGGCACCTGTATTATCAGTATAACCCTTACGGCTCGAAATGGGAAAACCTTTCATGGGGGCATTCCTCGTCGACTGACCTTGTGAATTGGGAGCATCATGGCACACCGCTTGAACCCAACGGACTGGGAATGATATTCAGCGGAAGCTCAGTTGTGGACAAGGAGAATACCGCCGGATTCGGCGAAGATGCCATAGTGTCATTATACACATCGGCTGACGCTATTCAGATTCAGAGCCTTGCTTATAGCAACGATAACGGCACGACGTTCACTAACTATGCCGGTAATCCTGTCATAGTGTACGAACGCGAGAGCCGTGACCCGAATATGTTCTGGGACGAAAAGAATAACAGGTGGGTTCTGCTGTTGGCAAGCGCACTGGACCACGAGATGCTGATATTCACTTCTTCCGACTTGAAGGAGTGGAATCTTGAAAGTAAATTCGGCAAAGGCTACGGATGCCAGGAAGGTGTGTGGGAATGCCCTGACCTTATGAAGCTTCCTGTGGAGGGAACCGATGAGGAGAAATGGGTGCTGATATGCAACATCAATCCCGGCGGACCTTTCGGCGGCAGCGGAACACAATATTTCGTGGGCGACTTTGACGGCTCAAAGTTCACCTGCGACACCAGCAGCGACGTTACAAAATGGATGGACTACGGTAAGGACCATTACGCCACAGTGTCGTTCAGCAACGCTCCTGACGGACGGCACACCGTGATAGGGTGGATGAGCAACTGGCAGTACGCCAACGATGTCCCCACCATGCAGTTCCGAAGCGCCAATACTTTGCCCCGTGATGTGTCGTTGTTCCGTGCCCCTGACGGTGAGCTTTATGTGGCTTCACGTCCGTCGCCCGAAGTGGAGTCAGTGCGCGGAACCGTCAAGAAATACGGCAAAGCCACCATTGGTAAGACTCCGAAACGCTATGCGTTGCCCACAGCCAATGACGGAATATGCGAAATAGACCTCACGATAGAGTTGAACTCAGCCGACAAAGCCGACATCACACTGTGGAACCGTGCCGGGGAGAAACTCGTTATGACCGTGAACGCTAAGGATGACACTTTCGCCATGGACAGGACTGGAAGCGGACTTACTGACTTCAGCGAGCATTTTCCGGCTGTGACCGTGGCTCCCGCCCATAACGGCACAAAGGTATTCGATATAAGGATTTTTGTGGACCGTTCAAGCATAGAGGCTTTCGATGTCGACGGTAAATTTGCCATGACCAATCTTGTGTTCCCTTCAACCCCTTACTCCACTCTGTCAGTGGAAGCACCGGCAGGGAAAGCCAAAGTAAAATCTCTCACCGTTTATTCTCTTAACCCCAATAAATAAACTATTCATGACCGATACAACTATTACTGTCAAGGGACGCAGTGCCATAGTGCAGCTTGTCCCGGTGATGCTATGCTTCTTTGTGATGGGCTTTGTGGACTTAGTGGGAATCGCGTCCAACTATGTCAAAGCCGACCTGAACCTGACTGACTCGCAGGCTAATATCTTCCCGTCGCTGGTATTCTTCTGGTTCTTGATTTTCTCGGTGCCCACCGGACTGCTCATGAACCGCATAGGGCGCAAAAACACTGTGATGCTGAGTCTTGTGGTGACACTGCTGTCGCTTATCATACCCGTTTTCGGCGACGGATTCAATGTGATGCTCGTGGCATTCTCGCTGCTTGGAATAGGCAATGCGCTGATGCAGACCTCGCTTAATCCTCTCGTGTCGAATCTTATCAAGGGAGACCGCCTTGCAAGTACGCTTACATTCGGGCAATTTGTCAAAGCGATAGCCTCGTTTCTCGCTCCGTACATAGTGATGTGGGGCGCGACTGCGGCGATACCCACCTTCGGGCTTGGATGGCGAGTGCTTTTCCCGGTGTATGCTGTAGTGTCGATGTTCTCTATCGCCATGCTTGGGGCTACTCCCATCAGTGAGGAGAAACCTGACAAGGCTTCCGGATTCAAAGAGTGCATCGCGCTGTTAGGTCGCCCGTTCATCCTGCTTTCGTTCCTCGGCATCATGTGCCATGTGGGAATCGATGTTGGCACCAACACCACCGCCCCGAAGATTCTTATTGACCGTCTCGGCATGACTATCGACGAGGCTGCTTTCGCCACCAGCCTGTATTTTATATTCCGTACCGGCGGTTGTCTGCTCGGATCTTATGTGCTGAGCCGTGTATCGTCACGCCTGTT